>CANKIV010000271.1 GCA_947482125.1 Alphaproteobacteria bacterium | reverse complement strand
GAGGACCACTTCAAAGGGGGCAGGCCAAAGGAGGCCAAGGCTGTTATTGGGCAATGGCGCAGCCACTACAACACCGTCCGGTCGCACTCATCCCTGGGATATCGGCCACCCGCACCGCTGGCATTCAGCCCTGTCCCACCACCTCTGGATCAGGCGGCCGCGATGCAATAGTCTCTCTATGCCGGTGGTACAAAATATCCGTCAGGTCACCGAGATTTTCCACTTTTGATTATTTCAAAAAATTGCTTCGAGCTCTTATTCAAAACGCTCAGCAAAGGTGACGGATCAGCGTCAAATTCCGCTAATGACAGGACATCCACCTCATGGTCACTGCACACTTGCTTGATTAGTTCAGGATTTGCGGAAGAGTGAACGTTCCAAAAGAGCAATGACACCATAATCTAGCGCTTCGTCACTGAGCAAAGCATATCAAATCCAAATCTCTATTATAAGACGACGGGTGCGATGCATGCGTGTTATATAGATCAATTCTGTTACCCGCCCTAGTCTCCAAACTCAACCAGATACCCCGCCACACCCTCTTCCGGATCGCCATTGCCCAGCGAGGTGCTGAACTGGCGCTTGCGGTACGAGAACAGCGTCACGCAGCAGACATTGGGCACGTCCCATTTTCCGCCATGCTGGAAGGCGGTGTACATCCAGTTGGCATAGGCGCCTTCCGGCGCGCTGCCCTTTTCCATCCCGGTCCAGAACAGCCTGCCCTTGCCGCCGTCCATCGCCGCTTCCGGCCCCGTCACCCAGCGCCATTCGTTGGGCGCGGTCTGGCGTCCACCCAAAAGCGTAACGTCATTGTCGGCGGGAAACAGTTTCTCCATCACGAAGCGGAATTCGGCTTCGTCGGTGATGGTGGCGAGATAGCCGCCCCTTCCCTTGTGGCGCATCTTCGCCGCCGCTGCGCGCGCCGCCTCCCAGGTGATGTTGGGCGCGGCGACATACTGATAGGCATGGCCCCCTGGCCGTTCGATCACAGCCGTAGTGCCGGGCTCGGGAAATTTCTGCGGCGTGGTGTCGGGCGGGGGCGGGAACAGTATCTTCCAGGCCAGGAAGATGACGCCGATGCAGGCCGCCACCCACAACAGGATGGCGGCACGGCGCAGCAACGTCATGGTCGATGCCGGCAGCATGAAGTCCCCAACAGCCGCGCGATCATAGGGCGGCGCGGCTGCGAATCCACTGACCTTTTCGTACGCTCGGGCTGAGAAGCCGTCACAACCTGCCTAGACGTGCTGGCCGCCGTTGATCATCAGTTCTGCGCCGGTGACGTAGGACGACTGCTCGGTGCACAGGTACCAGATCGCCTTGGCGACCTCGGCCGGCTGGCCCAGCCGGCGCAGCGGGATGGTCTCGACGATCTTCTCGGTGCCGGGCGACAGGATGGCGGTGTCGATCTCGCCGGGGGCGATGGCGTTGACCCGCACGCCCCAGGGGCCGAAGTCCGCCGCCATCTCGCGGGTCAGCGCCGCCAGCGCCGCCTTCGATGTCGAATAGGCCGCCCCGGCAAAGGGGTGCACCCGGCTGCCCGCGATGGAGGTGACATTGACGATCGAGCCCTTGGCCTTGGCCAGCTCGTTCTTCAGGCCCTGGGCCAGCCAGATGGTGGAGAAGAAATTCACCTCGAACACCTGGCGCCAGACCTCCATCGAGGATTCCAGCGTGTCCAGCCGCGCGCCCTGCGGCCCCTTGGGGCTGATGGCGGCATTGTTGACCAGGGCGTGCAGCTTGCCGTCGGTCAGACGGCTGCGCATCTCGGCCACCGCCCGCGCGGTGTCCCTGGGGTCGGCCAGGTCGACCTGGATGTGATCTTCCGGTCCCGCCGCCCAGGGGCAGTTCTCCGGAAAGGCGTGGCGCGAGCAGGTGATCACGCGCCAGCCGGCGCTGGAAAAGCGCTTCACCGTGGCGTGGCCGATGCCCCGCGAGGCCCCGGTCAGGATCAGGGTGCGTTTTTCGTCATCGCTATTGGGTTCTGTCATGCTCTCACCCTATCATTGCAAGGCAACATTGATCCACCGGCCATGCACGACTCTCCCGGCCTGACCGCCATTGCCCTGCTTCTGGCCGCCGCCGTGGGCCTGGGCCTGGTCATGAGCCGCCTGCGGATGCCCGCCGCCGCCGGCTTCATCCTGGTGGGCATGGTGCTGGGACCGACCGGCATGGGCCTGATCCAGACAGACGACAGTATCGAAACCCTGGCCGAACTGGGGGTCCTGATGCTGCTGTTCATCATCGGGATGGAGATGCGGCTGGGGCAGTTCACCAAGTCCCTGCCCCTGGCGCTGGGCGTCACCGGCGTCACCTGCGCCGTGGTTCCCGCGTCGGTCGGGCTCTTTGCCCTGGCGGTGGGCGGCGAAGTGGTGGGCGGCATCGTCATCGGCTTCATGCTGGCGATCTCCTCGACCGCCGTGGCCATGAAGATGATGGAGGACGCCAACCAGAAGGATAGCGAAGGGGGCCGCCTGGCCCTGGCCATACTGGTGGCGCAGGACCTGGCGGTGGTGCCGCTGCTGCTGATCACCGAATCCTTAGGGGGGGCCATCACCGGCCGCGCCATGCTGCTGGTCGCCGGCAAGCTGCTGCTGGCCTCGTGCCTTCTGGCGGTGTTCATCCATGTGCTGAACAAGGTCAAAAGCTTCCGCTTTCCGGCTTCCGAATTCCTGCTGAAGAACCACGACATCGGGACCCTGGGGGTGCTGGGCATCTGCTTTGCCGCCGCCGCGACGTCCGGCCTGATCGGCCTGTCGCCGGCGCTGGGGGCGTTTCTGGGCGGGCTGGTGGTGGGCCATTCCACGCTTCGGCGCGGGGCGCTGGCCATGTCCGAGCCGGTGGAGGCCATCCTGCTGTTCGTCTTCTTCCTGTCGGTGGGCCTGCTGATCGACCTGGCCTATCTGCAGAAGCAGATATGGGTGATCGCGGCGGCGCTGGTGGTGGTGACCGGCGGGCGCACCTTCCTCAACTTCATCCTGCTGATGCTGGCGGGCGAGAAATTCCACACCGCGGCGGTGACCTCGCTGATCCTGTCGCCGGTG
>CANKIV010000270.1 GCA_947482125.1 Alphaproteobacteria bacterium | reverse complement strand
GCGGCTTACATATAAGCCGGAGGCCAAATCTTCAACGCTGGGAGAAATACAGCACCAGCATGATGATCACGATCGCGACGAATTGGGCTAACACCCTGATTCGCATCAGTTTATTGGACCAGGTGCGGGCGGTCTCGCCGCCCTTCCACAGGGTGTAGAGCCCCAGGCACAGGACCACGAAGACGATTCCGACTGCCACCGCGACAAGGATGTTTCCCATGGGCGGGTTATCGGACCGTCAGGCCAGAGCGTCAATCTGCTCGTCGGTAAAATTGCCCGGAACAATGGTGACCGGAATCGCCTGTACCGCCGCCCCGAACATGGAGACCAGGGGCCCCGGGCCTTCCTTGCCGGCGCCCGAGGCCAGCACCAGGATCGAGATGTCCTTATCTTCTTTCAGAAGCTGGGCGAGGCAGTCGGTGACCAGGCCATAGGGGATCACCAGCTCCGGCAATATGCCGCCCAGTTCGTTCACCGTCTTGGCGGCCTCGTGCAGCAGGGCTTCGGCCTCGGCATGGGCCTCGTCGCGCATGATCTCTTCGACGCCGCGCCATTGCTGGAAGTCCGGCAGGGTGGCGGCGCACATCAGGGTGACGCGCCCCCCCGTATGCTGGGCCCGGCGGGTGGCGAAGCGCAGCGCCACGGCGCATTCCGGCGTCTTGTCGATCACGATCAGGAATTTGCGCGGGGCGCGGGTGGCATTCATCGCGCCAGTTTACGGCAATTTCCGCTTGAGGTCATAGAGAACTTCCAGCGCCTGTTTGGGCGTCAGCGCATCGGGTTCGATGGACTTCAAGGCATCTTCCACCGCGCTGCCCTTGACCACCGGCGCGCTGGCCCCGAACAGCGGCAGGTCATCGATCCTGGCCAGCGGCTTGTGGCCTTCGCGGCCCTCTTCCAGGGCGCGCAGCACTTCCTCGGCGCGGGCAACCACGGCGGCCGGCAATCCCGCCAGCTTGGCGACATGGATGCCGTAGGACCGGTCGGCGGCGCCCGCCATCACTTCATGCAGGAACACGACGCTGTCGTTCCATTCCCGCACCTTCATGGTGTAGGCGGCCATCGCCGGCAGGCGTTCACACAGCGCCACCATCTCGTGATAATGGGTGGCGAACAGCGCGCGGCTCTTGTTGGTCTCGTGCAGATGCTCGGCTGCCGCCCAGGCAATCGCCAGACCGTCATAGGTGGCGGTGCCGCGCCCGATCTCATCCAGGATGACCAGCGAGCGCGGCGTTGCCTGATTGAGAATCGCGGCGGTCTCGACCATTTCCACCATGAAGGTGGAGCGGCCCGCCGCCAGATCGTCGCCGGCGCCGACGCGGGAGAACAGCCGGTCGACAATGCCGATATGGGCGGCTTCCGCCGGCACGAACGAGCCCGTCTGGGCCAGAATGGCGATCAGCGCATTCTGGCGCAGGAAGGTGGACTTGCCCGCCATGTTGGGGCCGGTGACCAGCCACAGGCGGCCCTTGGCTTTGGGTCCCAGATCGCAGTCATTGGGCACGAACGGTCCGGCATTGGCCGATTGCAGCGCCGCTTCCACCACCGGATGGCGCCCGCGCTGAATGTCGAAGGAAAGCCCGCCATCCATCTTGGGCCGCACATAGCGCGCCGCGATGGCGAGTTCTCCCAGCGACGCGCTCACATCCAGCACACCCAACGCATCGGCGATCCCGCTCAATGCCTCACCATGCTCGATTCCCAGCATCACCATTTCATCGAACAGGCCTGTTTCCAGCGCCAGCGCGGCCTCGCCTGCTTCGCTGATGCGCGAGGCCAAACTCGCCAGTTCGTCGGTGGAAAAGCGCACCGCCCCCGCCATGGTCTGGCGATGGCGGAACATGTCTTTGTCTGCCATCAGCTTGTCAGCGTGCTGCTGGCTGACTTCGATGAAATAGCCCAAGACGCCGTTATGCTTGATCTTGAGCTGCGCCACGCCGCTGGACTGGCGGTACTTGCCTTCCAGCGCGGCGATGACGCGGCGGGATTCATCCCGCAGGGCGCGCAGCTCATCCAGCGGTACATGGGCGCCACTTTTTATGAACCCGCCATCGCGCGCCAGATAGGGCGGCTCGTCCACCAGCAGGAATTCCAGCCGGTCGGACAGGCGCGACACGGCGGCGATATTCTGGGTGAGGGCATCGATAGCCGCCACCGCCTCGCCGCCCAGCGACTCTTTTCTCAAACCATCGCGAAGGCCTCGCGCCGCCTTGACGCCATCACGCAGGTTGGCGAGATCGCGCGGCCCTCCACGCGCCACCGACAGGCGTCCCAGGGCGCGGGCGATATCGGGCGCGGCACGCAACGCTTCACGCGCCTTGCGGCGCAATTCGGAATCTTTGGAAAAAGCTTCCACCGCGTCATGGCGCAGGGCGATGACTTTGACATCGGTGAGGGGCGCGGCCAGCCTTCCCGCCAGCAGGCGCGCGCCACAGGCCGTCACCGTGCGGTCGATCTGCGCCAGCAGCGAACCGCTGCGCTGCCCGGCCAGCGTCTGGGTCAGTTCCAGATTGCGCCGGGTCGCCGCGTCGATCCCCATGAAGTGTGAGGGCGACACCCGCGCGATACGCTGCAGGGCAACCTTGCGCCCCTTCTGCGTCAGTTCCAGATAGGCGATCAGCGCACCGGCCGCCGACAGTTCGGCGCGGCTGAATGCGCCCAGCCCGTCCAGCGACAGCATGTTGTAATGCGCCTTCAGGGCGCGCTCGCCATTGGCGGAATCAAACCGGGACCCCGGCAGCGGCGACAGCGCGGTGCCCAGGCTCTTGAACAGTGCCGCGAACTCTTCCTGCACCAGAATGGCGTCGGGAATCAAAAGTTCGCGCGGCGACAATCGCGCCAGTTCGGTGGCGATCTCGCTTGCGCCCACGGCAGCGACGGAAAACTCGCCGGTGGACATGTCGGCGCTGGCCAGCGCGAAATCCGCGCCGCTGCGCCCCAGCGCCGCCAAAAGGTTCGAGGCGCGCGCTTCCAGCAGCGCATCCTCGGTCAGGGTGCCGGGCGTCACCAGCCGCACCACCTCGCGCTTGACCACCGACTTGGCGCCGCGCTTCTTGGCCTCGGCGGGG
>CANKIV010000269.1 GCA_947482125.1 Alphaproteobacteria bacterium | reverse complement strand
CTTTTCTATCACCTGGAGCGGCGGTCCCTCGAAGACATCCTGCCGGGACTGGTCGAGAAATCGCTGCAGCGCGGCTGGCGCGCCGCGATCAAGACGGATTCTTCGGAACGGTCCGATGCGCTGGATACCTTGCTGTGGACCTATGACGATCAAAGTTTCCTGGCCCATGCCCAGTTGGGCGACGGCGACGCCGCCGAGCAGCCGGTGCTGATCACGGTGGAAGAGGGCAATCCCAATTCGGCCCAGATTGTCTTCTATGTCGGCGGCGCCATGCCGTCCGACTGGGAACAATTGAACGATCTGGCGCGGGTGGTGTTGCTGTTCGACGGCCGGGACGAAGCGGCGCTCGCCAATGCGCGCAGCGCCTGGAAAGACGCCAAGGGCGCGGGCTTTGACGTGACTTACTGGAAAGAAACGCCGAACGGCAAGTTCGAGAAGCAAGGTTAAGCGCGTGGGTTATTTCAGTCCCTGGATGATCGGCAGTTTTCTCGTCAGCCTGGCAATGGCCTGGCACATCATCCGCAACGGCAAGACGCCGCTGTGGCTGCTGGGCCTGGCGGCCGCCTCCTTCCTGAGCTTCTACGCCACCATCGCGGTATGGATCGGTTATGTGATCTTCGCCGTCATTCCCGACCTGCTGCGCTCGGATTCCGCGCGGCGGCTTAAATCCAGCATGGTCAAGGTCACCGATCCGGGCCGCGATTATCGCGTCGCAAAGCGCAATGTCGAGCTGGTGGGCTCGGTGGATTCCAAGCGGGCGCTGGCCGAGGAGTGTATCCGCAGCGGACGGTTCGGCGATGCCATCGAACTGTATGAAAGCGCCATGGAGGGCCCGCTGGGCGGCTCCGATCCGGCGCTGCTGAAGGGGCTGGGCCGTGCCCGCATGTTGTCAGGCGACGGCGCGCTGGCGGAAGCACAGTTCGTGAAACTGAAGGAAGTCGATCCCGCCGCCTTCGATGCCGATGCCGAGCTGGACTATGCCCGGGCGCTGGCGCTGCAGGGCAAAAATGACGCGGCGGTGGCGCAGTATGAAAAGGTGGTGAGCCGCTATCCGGGCGAAGAAGCCCGCGCCCGCTTCGGCCTGCTGCTGGAAAGCCTGGGCCAGACCGCACGCGCCCAGGCGCTGTTCGCCGAGATTCTCGCCTCGGTCAAGGGTGCGCCGTCCCATTACCGCAGCCGCCAGCGCGAATGGGAAGCGCTGGCCAGGCAGCACGTCCGCTAAATCAGACCTTGGCGCGGGGCGCCACGGCGTAACAGCAGGCGCCGATCAGGCAGACCACGCACAGGCCCAGCAGACCCGCTATGTGGTTTGCAAACATCGCATCCAGCCATGCGCGCAGGTTCGGCGCGGCAAAGCCGCCCAGATTGCCCAGCGCGTTGATCAGCCCGATGCCGCCGGCTGCCGCCGCGCCGCCCAGGATGCCGGTGGGCAGGGTCCAGAACAACGCCGGGGCCACGATCAGGCCGCTGGCGGCGACGGTCAGTGCGATCATGGCCAACCAAGGCGAGCTGGTGAGCGCCGAAGCGGCCAGTGCGCAACCCGATATCCCCAGCGCCAAGGCGCCGACGCCGCGGGCGTTGCCGCGCGCATCGCACCAGCGCGGGATTATGGTCACCGCGACCAGCGCCGCCGCCCAGGGGATGGCGGAAACAAGACCGACCTTCAGCCCGACATTGGTCCCCAGCAGACTTGCGATCTGGGTCGGCAGGAAAAAGGTCAGACCATAGAAGCCCGCCTGGATCAGCAGGTACACCAGCGCCAGGAACAGCACGCGCGGATTGCGCAAGGTGCGCATCACGCTGCTGTGCTCGCGCGTGGCGTTGTCTTTCTGCAGTTCGGCTTGCAACACCTGTTTCTCGTCGTCCGTCAGCCAGGCAGCCTTTTGCGGGCCGTCCTTCAGCAGGAACAGCACGGCGATGCCGCCCAGTGACGCCGCCAGGCCTTCGACAATGAACATCACCTGCCAGCCATGCAGGCCGAAGGCGTCATGGGCGACCAGCTGTCCCGACAGCGGTCCGCCGAAGGTCAGCGCCAGCGGCGCGCCATAAAAGAACATGCCGACGGAGCGGGCGCGCGCCGAACTCGGATACCAATAGGTCAGATAATAGATCACACCGGGAAAAAATCCGGCCTCGGCCATGCCAAGCAGGAAGCGCGCGACGTAATAGGTGTGCGGCGTGGTGACGAAAGCGGTCGCGGCCGAGATCAGGCCCCAGGTCACCATGATGCGCGACATCCAGACCCGCGCGCCCACCCGGTGCAGGATCAGGTTGGACGGGACTTCCAGAACCGCATAGCCGATGAAGAAAATCGAGGCGCCGAAGGCGAAGGCGGCATTGTCGATGCCGGCATTGGCTTCCAGGCCCTGCTTGGCGAAGCCGACATTGGCCCGGTCCAGAAAGGCCATCACATACATCATCAGCAGGACGGGCATCAGCCGCAGATGCAGTTTGGTGATGATGCCGGAAAGCTGCGCCTGGGCCATGTGCGACCTTCTTGTTGTCGCCGCCAGTGTCTTCGACTTTTGCGGGCCGCGCAATCTTGGGCGGACGGGCGAAAAAATCAGATGTCTTCGGCTTCGTAGGCTTCGGTGGCGGCCAGCCAGGCTTTTTCCGCCACCGCCAGCTTGCGCACCGCGTCGGCGCGTTTCTTGGACACCGACGCGGCCTTGGCGGGATCGCGGCTGAAGAGCAGGGGATCGGACAGGCTCTTGTCCAGCTTGGCGATCTCGGCGTTCAGGTCGGCGATCTGGTGTTCGGCCGCATTCACCTTGTCCTTCAGCGGCTTCAGGGCCTGGCGCTTTTCGGCATTGCTGCGCCGGGCGACTTCCTTGGTCGGTTTCGCCTCGGGCTCTTCGACGCGGCGGGTCGGCGCATTGGTGCCGGTGAGCAGGAACTTGCGGTAGTCGTCGAGATCGCCTTCGAAGTTCGTCACCTTGCCGTCCGCCACCAGCAGCAGCCGGTCGGCGGTAGCTTCGACCAGGCGGCGGTCATGGCTGACCCGGATCACCGCGCCGTCGAAATCGTTGAGCGCCGTCAGCAGCTCATTGCGCGCATCGATGGCCAGATGGTTG
>CANKIV010000268.1 GCA_947482125.1 Alphaproteobacteria bacterium | reverse complement strand
CGGACTGACCGTGACGTCGCGGCACTTCTATGAGCTGGGCATGATGTTGTTCGTGGGCCTTGCTGCGCTGGCATTCATCAAGCGCAGGCGCATCGCGGCCTAAGTATCTGCACGTGATCGCGAATGAACTGGATCTAAGCTGAGGGCATGCCCGGCCCCCGAGGCTTCTTTGCGTGTTGGCCGGGACTGCAAGTGAAGTATCCGTGATAGAGACTGTTCCGCAGGTGCTGCCACGCCCTGCTGAACTCCAATCTATATCTGGCGTGTTTTTCCCTGTAGTCTCCCGTCATGCTGGAAACGACCCATTCCCCCCCGCCGCCGCTGCCGTCCAACCGCAAATTCGGCGGCGTCATCGCCGCCGCCCTGGCCCTTCTGGCCGCCAATGCCCTGTGGAAAGACCATTCCACACGCGCGGCGATCTTTGCCAGCCTATCCGCCTTTTTTGCCCTGGCCGCCATTGTCACGCCTGGGCTTCTGACCCCGCTCAACCGCCTGTGGATGGCGTTCGGGATGCTGCTGGGGAAAATCGTCAGTCCGGTTGTGCTGGGACTTATTTTCATGGTTCTCATCACCCCTGTGGCCTTGGTCAGCCGGATGCTGGGCCGCGACGTCTTGCAGATGAAAAAGCGCAAGGTTTCATCCTATTGGACGCAGCGGGATCCGGCAGGTCCGGAACCGTCTTCCTTTCAACACCAGTTTTAGGAACCCACATGAACTTCGTGTCAGAACTTTGGGCCTTTTTGCGAGTCCGCAAGAAGCTTTGGCTGATGCCGATCATCATCGTGATGGTGATCATTGGCGGACTGCTGGTGCTGGCCCAGGGCTCGGTGATGGCGCCCTTCATCTACACCCTGTTCTAAGTCGATCGCCGCATGAATATCCTGGGCATATCCGCCTATTATCACGATGCGGCCGCTTGCCTAGTCCGGGATGGCGAGATCGTGGCCGCGGCGCAGGAAGAGCGCTTCACCCGCAAAAAGCACGACTCGGCCTTTCCCGTGGAGGCCATCGCCTATTGCCTAGCGGAGGCCGGAATTCAGGCGGAGCAGCTCGACCACATCGTTTTCTACGACAAGCCGTTCCTGAAGTTCGAACGACTGCTTGAAACCTACCTTGCTTTCGCGCCGCGCGGTTTTCGCAGCTTCGCCACATCGCTGCCTGTGTGGCTGAAGGACAAGCTTTTTCAGAAATCCATGATCGCCAAGGCACTGACCGCGCTATGGGGAGACAGTGTAGACTGGAACAAGCGGCTGCTCTTCTCCGAACATCATTTCAGCCATGCGGCGAGCGCCTTCTTCCCATCGCCTTTCACGGAAGCCGCGGTGCTGACCATGGACGGGGTGGGCGAATGGACCACCACCTCGCTGGCGGTGGGCAGCGGCAACAGCCTGTCGGTGCAGAAGGAGATTCACTTCCCGCACTCGCTGGGCCTGCTCTATTCGGCCTTCACCTACTATACCGGCTTCAAGGTCAATTCCGGCGAATACAAGGTGATGGGCCTAGCGCCGTATGGCGAGCCGAAATATGCGAAAGCCATTCTGGATAACATCATCGACGTGAAGAAAGACGGCTCCTTTGCGCTGGACATGAGCTATTTCAATTATTGCACCGGGCTGACGATGACTAACGCGAAATTCGACGCGTTGTTCGGCGGCCCGCCGCGCCAGTCGGAATCCAATCTGGGTCAGCGCGAAATGGATCTGGCGGCCTCCATCCAGGCGGTCACCGAAGAGGTCGTGATCAAGCTGGCACGCGGCGTGGCCCGCGACACGGGACAGAAAAACCTGTGCCTGGCCGGCGGCGTGGCATTGAACTGCGTCGCCAACGGCAAGCTGCTGCGGGAAAACATCTTCGAACGCATCTGGATACAGCCCGCAGCCGGCGATGCCGGCGGGGCGCTGGGCGCCGCGCTGGGCGCGTATCACATCATGCTGGACCAGCCGCGCAAACCCGCGAGCGGGCTGGACAGCATGAAAGGCTCATATCTGGGGCCGCAATACAGCCAGGACGATATCACCGGGCGCCTGACAGGCCGCGGCGCCGTGTTCACCATCCACACCGACGACGAGCTGATTGAACAGACCGCCCAGGCGCTGGCCGACGGCAAGGCGCTGGGCTGGCACAGCGGGCGGATGGAATTCGGGCCCCGCGCTTTGGGCGGACGCAGCATACTGGCCGATCCGCGCTCCCCCACCATGCAGAAGCTGCTGAATCTTAAGGTCAAGTACCGCGAATCTTTCCGCCCCTTTGCGCCCAGCGTGCTGCGCGAAGATGTGGCGGCGTGGTTCGAGATGGGTACCGACAGCCCCTATATGCTGCTGGTGGCCGATGTCGCGGCGGACAAGCGCCGGCAAATGACGGCGGAAGAAAATGCGCTGTTCGGCATTGAGAAGCTAAACGTCCCGCGCTCGGTCATTCCCGCGGTCACGCATGTGGACTATTCCGCCCGCGTCCAGACAGTGCATGAAGAGACCAATCCGCGCTATTACCGCCTGATCAAGCGCTTCAAGGAGATCACCGGTTGTCCGGTGCTGGTGAACACATCCTTCAATGTTCGCGGCGAGCCCATTGTGTGCACGCCAGAAGACGCCTTCCGCTGCTTCATGGGGACGGAGCTGGATGTTCTGGTGGTAGGAAACGCCCTGCTGCGGAAAACCGACCAGTCCCCAAGCATGGCCGCCGATTACAAGGCCAGCTATGAGCTCGACTAGCGACTTCGCCTCGCGTCAGAGGTCCATGCGCAGGGCCGCTTCAATGGCGACGACGGCGCCCCGGCGCGGGCGCGTCTGATCGTCCTGCGCGCGCGCGGAAAGATCGAATTTCATCCCGGGCAGCGGCAGGGTCATCCGCGCCTCGCCCAGATTGACGCGCACCGGCGCTGTCGTCACCACATTGCCCAGGGTATTGAGCGGATGGGAGACCTCGGCGTGATGGTAGCTGAGCTCGAAAAAGCGTCCGCCGCTGTCGGTCCAGCCGCCCTGCAGCGAGAACAGCCTTGAATCGCTGTCCAGGCTGAAGCCCAGGCTGCGTTTGCGATACCGCATGCCATCGGGATAGTCGCCATTGTTGTAAGCGATG
>CANKIV010000267.1 GCA_947482125.1 Alphaproteobacteria bacterium | reverse complement strand
TCGGCGGCGTCTTCCTCGGCGGTGCCGCCGATCTCGCCGATCATGATGATGCTCTGGGTTTCCGGATCGGCCAGCAGCATTTCCAGCACGTCGATATGCTCGGTGCCCTTGACCGGATCGCCGCCGATGCCGACGCAGGTGGTCTGGCCCAGGCCCACGGCGGTGGTCTGCCACACCGCTTCATAGGTGAGGGTGCCGGAGCGCGACACGATGCCGACAGTGCCGCGCTTGTGGATGTGGCCCGGCATGATGCCGATCTTGCATTCGCCCGGCGTGATCACGCCGGGGCAGTTGGGGCCGATCAGGCGCGACTTGGAGCCGGACAGCGCCCGCTTCACCTTCACCATGTCCAGCACCGGAATGCCTTCGGTGATGCAGACGATAAGCGGAATTTCCGCGTCGATCGCTTCCAGGATGGCGTCGGCCGCAAACGGCGGCGGGACATAGATGGCGCTGGCGTCGGCGCCGACTTTCTCTTTGGCCTGGCGCACGGTGTCGAACACCGGCAGGCCCAGATGGGTCGAGCCGCCTTTGCCCGGCGTGGTGCCACCGACCATTTTCGTTCCGTAGGCAATCGCCTGCTCGGAATGGAAGGTGCCCTGGTTGCCGGTGAAGCCCTGGCAGATGACCTTGGTATTCTTGTCGACCAGAATGGACATTATTTCGAACCCTTCACGGCGGCGACGACCTTCTGCGCGGCATCGGCGAGATTGTCGGCGCTGGTGATCGCCAGGCCAGATTTGGCCAGTATTTCCTTGCCTTTTTCGACGTTGGTGCCTTCCAGCCGGACAACCAGCGGCACGTTCAGCGAGATTTCCTTGGCGGCGGCGACGATGCCTTCGGCGATGATGTCGCATTTCATGATGCCGCCGAAGATGTTGACCAGGATGCCCTTCACATTGGGATCGCTGACGATGATCTTGAAGGCCTGGGTGACTTTTTCCTTGGTGGCGCCGCCGCCGACGTCCAGGAAGTTGGCGGGCTCGCTGCCGAACAGCTTGATGATGTCCATGGTCGCCATGGCCAGGCCCGCGCCATTGACCATGCAGCCGATCTCGCCATCGAGCTTGATGTAGGAGAGGTCGTACTTGCTGGCTTCGACTTCCGCCGGGTCTTCCTCGTCCAGGTCGCGCAGTTCCTGGATGTCCTTGTGGCGGTAGAGCGAATTGTCGTCGAAGTTCAGCTTGGCATCCAGGCAGATGACGTTGCCGTCCTTGGTGATCACCAGCGGATTGATTTCCAGGAGGCTCATGTCCTTGGCGATGAAGGCGTCGTACAGGCCTTTCACGACCTTGCCGATCTGCTTGGCGGCGTCGCCCTTGACGCCCAGCGCCACGGCGATCTCGTTGCCGACATAGGGCGAATAGCCGGCGACCGGCTCGATCTGGAAGGTGTGAATCTTTTCCGGCGTCTTGTGCGCCACTTCCTCGATGTCCATGCCGCCTTCGGTGGAGACGATGAAGGCAATCCGGCTGGTGGCGCGGTCCACCAGCGCCGACAGATAGAGTTCGCGCTCGATGGCCGAGCCGTCTTCAATATAAAGCCGCTTCACCAGTCGTCCCGCCGGACCGGTCTGGTGGGTGACCAGCGTCATGCCCAGAATCTTCTCGGCTTCCTTCTTCACGTCGGCGATTGATTTCACCACCTTGACGCCGCCGCCCTTGCCGCGGCCGCCGGCATGGATCTGGGCCTTCACCACCCAGACCGGGCCGCCCAGTTCTTCGGCGGCCTTGACCGCTTCGTCCACCGTGAAGGCGGCCTTGCCCTTGGGGACAGGCACGCCGAATCCGGCAAGAACCTGTTTGGCCTGATATTCGTGAATATTCATGGGGTTAGCCTTCAAAGGCGGGGTGGAAAGCGGGCGCACAATAGCAGGGGGCGGGCCTTGTGCAACGCGGCAGATGGCCCGCAAATGAAAAGGCGCCCCGCAGTGCAAGCGGGACGCCTTTCCTGACCATCCAGAGCCCCTAATGCCCCGGATTCCGTAAAGCCTTGCGGCTTGTCTAGTAAGAGCCCTGACCGACCCCGCCATTCAGGCTCATGCCCGACAGCTTCAGTTCGCGCGCCTTGGACTGGGCCGCCTGCGCCGCCATGTCCCGCTGCTGCGAGGTCATGGAGTAGCTGTAGCCCGAGCTGACCCGGCTCATGCCGCCGACCATCTCGCGCTTCTGATCCAGGCAGACGCGCGTGACATAGGTGAAGAACATGTCGTTGGTGCCCCACTTGCGCAGATTGTTGCGCTCGGTGCAGTCGGGCACCTTCTCGGCCACCGCGCACTTCAGCATGCCGTCCTTGTAGTGGCGCACGGCCTGGCCGGGGGCGCAGGACAGGATCTGGGCGTCATTCAGCGAAACCGCCATGCCCTGTTCGCCCATCATCACCGAACCGACCATCACCTTCAGGCTGGAACCCGGCAGGCAGCGGACGACCTCGCCTTCATAGCCGCTGTTGATCCAGGTATCGCCGATCATGTGCGCGGCGGGGAACTGGTGACCATCGCGCGACATGCAGATGGCGTGGATCGCCTTGACCACGGTGGTATCGGCCCAGCGGCACTGGCCGCCGGCAACCGCGCCGCCGACGGTGTTCTGCGCAACCACGGCAGCGCTGCCCTGCGCCACGGCCGGACGGCCGGTCTGCACGAAGCGGCCATAACCATAGGCGCCTTCCGGGCCGCCCGGCTGCACATAACCGTAGCCATTGCCCGAACCATAGGGCTGCTGGCCGTAGCCCTGGGCGTAACCCTGGCCCTGGTCGTAACCCTTGCCGTAGCCGTACACGCCTTCGCCCGGCGCAACATAGCCGCCTTCATAGCCGCCGCCGGCATAGCCTTCGCCATAGCCGCCTTCGAAGCCGTTGCCGGCCTTGTAGCCATAAGGCGCGCCGCCCCTGGCGTAGTTCGAATAGCGGGTGGCGAAGTTGTTGTTTCCGTAATTGGCGTTCTGGTTGGCGTTGAAGTTGTTGTTCTGGTTGTAGTTCTGATTGTTTGACCTGACTGGGTCTTTTTGTACCAAGCGGTTTGATAGAAACTGACTTGGAAAGGAACCTGGTTATGCCGAAGAAGCGTTTTAGCGCGGAGCAGATAGTGATTTTGCTGCGCTAGATTGAGGTTTTGATATCGCAGGGCAAGTCGGC
>CANKIV010000266.1 GCA_947482125.1 Alphaproteobacteria bacterium | reverse complement strand
TCCGCGCTAAAACGCTTCTTCGGCATAACCAGGTTCCTTTCCAAGTCAGTTTCTATCAAACCGCTTGGTACAAAAAGACCCAGTCAGGTCACCGCCATTGCCGGGCTGTTTGCCGGGCCCTTCCACGCCTACATGCTGGGTCATGCCCGCGTCTACGCCATCCCGCGCCGCGTCGCCGTCTGATGGCGAAAGGAAGCTTCGTTGCCGTCACCGACAAGATGCAGCGGACCTACCGTGTGAACTTGGCACGCCCGGCCGGGGCTCGATCCGGACTTCGCGCCGGAGCTGAGATGCTGGCACCGGGCGCGTTCGGCGGCAAAACATGACCGGTGGCAGGCGGGATATCCCGAAAGCGCGTTTGCCAGGGCAAAGCTTTGGGGCGAAATTCCGATGTAAATTTTTGGGCGTCGTTGCGCGAATGGAAAAGCGCGCTTAAAAGCGGTGGATATCCACCTTGGGCTCCCCCAAGATTGATCCAAGGCGCGCCATGCTGATACCTCTTATACCGGTTCAGAAACAGGATGGTGTAGCTACCGGAGGAATGGCATCGTGATTTTGAGAATTGTTTCGCTGGTCGCGGCAATCCTTTTTGCAACGGCCCCGGCCTTTGCAGCCGAAAATTATCAGACGGACATTGGACCGACGCCGAAGAATGGCCGGCAGGGGGCGAGCGCCCAGGGCCGCGGCACGGTGCTGGCCGCGCTCGACAACAACACATTCTCGCTGCAGGGCAAATTCTCCGGCCTGTCCTCGCCGGCGACCGTGGCGCGTCTTCATATGGGGAATGTGATGGGGGGAACCGGCCCCGCCATAGGCGATCTCAAGATCGCGCAGGCACAGAGCGGCGAGATTTCCGGCACCTTCACACTGACCCAGGCCCAGGTCGCGGCTTTGAAGGTCGGAAAGCTCTACGTAATTCTCAACAGCCAGAGCGCGCCCAAGGGCAATCTGTGGGGCTGGTTTCAACCGGCGCATGTGACGGTGCCCGAAGGCGTGCCGCAGATGGGCAGCTGGTATATCCCCAATCTTCTCGACGAGCCGAACGATGGCGCGGCGAAAAAGAACAATAGCTGAGCGCGGAGCAGACATGATCAAGAACCAGGCTTCCATGCGCGCGTTCGCAGGCGTTGTCGCCCTCGGCGCGGCGGCTGCCGCTGCCATCTGGGCATCGCATGCCATTGCGCAAACCAGTGCCGGCCCTTTCACGGAAGGCCAGGCCCAGGCCGGCCAACCCCTCTATGCCAGCCGTTGTGCTTCCTGCCACGATAGCGGCGGCGAAACCGTCCGCCTGGTAGGCCCGGGCTTCACCCAGGTTTGGACTAAGCGCAGCACGCGCGATCTTCATACCCGCATCCAGAAAACCATGCCGTTCAACAATCCCGGCAGCCTGACGGATGCCGAAACCACCGCGATTGTGGCGCATATCCTGAAGAGCAACGGGGCCAGGGCCGGCACCACGGCTCTCACCCAGGCGACGGACGTGGCGCTCAGCGCCGTCATCCCGCAGCGCAGAGACGCTTATGCGGGTTATGTCAGCCCCAGCAGCGTGCCCGTTGGCACCGGCATCACCTTTCCAGGAACGGTCGCCAGCTACACGCCCGTCACCGAAGAGATGTTGCTGAATCCGCCCGCTGCCGACTGGCTGATGCACTACCAGAATTATGCCGGCTGGAGCCATTCGCCGCTGAAGCAGATCAACGCCCGGAATGTGCACAATCTGCAACTGCGCTGGGTGTGGTCCATGGAGGATGGTGAACGCCAGCAGATCACGCCCCTGGTGCATGACGGCGTGATGTTCGTTTCGACCGTCATCAACAACACGGTGCAGGCGCTGAATGCGGCCACCGGCGACCTGATCTGGGAAAACCGGCTGGGCCCCAGGCTGGAGAATCAGGTCAACGCCACCGCGCGCGCCATGGCGCTGTATGGCAACCAGCTTTTCTATCCCGCCAGCGACGCCACCATGTATGCGCTCGACGCGCGCACCGGCAAGGTCAACTGGAAATTCAAGATGTCCAATTACGGCCGGGACAAGATCGGCAGCGTGACGATCGCCGATGGCAAGCTTATTCTGGGGCTTGGGGTCTGCGACGAGGCTTCGCTGGAGGACCGCTGCTTCATCGCCGCCTATGACGTCAAGGACGGCCACCAGATCTGGAAATTCTCCACCGTCGCCTATACCGGCGAGCCGGGCGGAGATACCTGGGGCAACATGGCGAATGGCGATCGGTCGGGCGCAGATGCCTGGATCGCGGGCACCTATGATCCCAAGCTGCGGCTGATCTATTTCGGCACCGGCCAGGCCAAGGCCGGCAGGCACGGCATCGGCGACAAGCTCTTCAGCAACGCCACCATCGCGCTGGACGTCGATACCGGCAAGCTCAAATGGTACCATCAGTCCGCGCCGGATGAGGGCCTGGACCTGGACGAAGTCTATGAGAAGATTCTGGTGGACAATGGTTCGCAGAAACTTCTTCTCAGTGCCGGCAAGCCGGGCATTCTGTGGAAGCTCGACCGCACAACCGGCAAGTTCCTCGACTATGTGCCGATGGTTTTCCAGAATGTCTTTACCAGCATCGACCGCAAGACCGGCCGCGGTACCTATCGCCCGGATATCCTGAAGCCGGAGCCGGGGACATCGCGGTCCTCATGCCCGGCCCAGTCGGGCGGCCATAACTGGCCGGCCGCAAGCTACGTTCCCGAAGACGATGTGATCATCTATCCCTTGATGCAGATCTGTGTGACCTCGCAGGACGACCTGATCGGCAACTACGAAGCGCCGGGCTCGGATGGCAATATGGGACGGCTGAGCGCCTATCGGGTTAAGGACCTCAAGCCGGTCTGGACCTTGCAGCAGCGCGCACCCTTCCTGACCAGTTCCATGACCACGGCAGGCGGTGTCGGATTTATCGGCGATTGGGACCGCACATTCCGGGCCTTCGACGTCAAGACCGGAAAGACCCTGTGGAAGACCCGGCTGGGCACGACCGCCGCGGGTTTCCCCACCACCTTCACGGTCAATGGCGAGCAGTTCGTTGCGGTTCCAACCGGCTACAATGGCGGCAGCCCGCAAGTCAGGCCCGCCAGCATGTTCGCCTTCGAGCGCAATCGCCCGGTGGTCGGGCACGCCGTCTATGTCT
>CANKIV010000265.1 GCA_947482125.1 Alphaproteobacteria bacterium | reverse complement strand
GGCGTCATTGTCGGCTTCGAAGGCACCCTGCTGGAAATGCTCTTCCTCAGCCAGCATCTTGGGCGCGGCGCCACCACGCACCACCGCCATCTGGGTGCGGCCGCGCAAATAGCCGCTGGAGGCCAGCTTGGAGATCGCCACTTCCTGGGTGGTGCCGCCATCGCCGCCGCCCTTGCCCAGATCGTCGTCGGATGACGGCACGACATGGGCCAGATCGGTGCGGCCCAGATAGGACACGCCCAGTTCGCGGAAGATATAGTCCAGCACGCTGGTGGCGTTCTTGATGGAGTCGTTGCCGATCACCAGTCCGGCCGGTTCGAACCGGGTGAAGGTGAAGGCCTCGACGAATTCCTCCAGCGGCACGCCATATTGCAGGCCGACCGAGATGGCGATGGCGAAGTTGTTCATCAGGCTGCGGAAGGCGGCGCCTTCCTTGTGCATGTCGATGAAGATTTCGCCCAGCCGCCCGTCTTCATATTCGCCGGTATGCAGATAGACCTTGTGGCCGCCGACGATCGCCTTCTGGGTATAGCTCTTGCGGCGATGGGGCAGGCGTTCGCGTTCATGGCTGCGGATCTTCTCGATCACCCGCTCGACGATGCGCTCGGTGACCACCGTCTGTTGCGGGGCCGGCCGCGCCGCTTCCGGCAGCAGGTCGTCTTCTTCCTCGTCGGCGAAGGCGAAGACCTGGCTGGCCAGGGGCTGGCTCAGCTTGGAGCCGTCGCGATAAAGGGCATTGGCCTTCAGGCCCAGGCGCCAGGACAGCATGTAAGCTTCGCCGCAATCGGCGACGGCGGCACTGTTGGCCATGTTGATGGTCTTGGAAATGGCGCCTGAAATGAAGGGCTGCACCGCCGCCATCATGTGGATATGCGCCTCGACGCTGAGGGCGCGCTTGCCGATGCGGCCGCAGGGATTGGCGCAATCGAATACCGCCAGATGCTGTTCCTTCAGGTAGGGCGCACCTTCCAGGCTCATGGCGCCGCAGACATACATGTTGGCGGCGTCGATGTCGGCCCGGGAGAAACCCAGGGTCTTCAGCATGTCGAAGTCCGGCGCGTCCAGCGCGGCGGGCTCCAGCTTCAGCACCTGGGCGCAGAACTTGGTGCCCAGCGTGTATTTGTTGAAGACAAAGCGGATGTCGAAGGCCGCTTCCAGCGCCGCTTCGATCTGGCCTATCTGTTCGTCGCCGAAGCCCTTGCCGCGCAGGGCGTCGTAATTGATCCGGCCCTGATAGTCTTCCAGCGTGCCGTGACCCACCGCATAGGCGACGATGGCGTCGATTTCCTGCTGGCCGTAACCCAGATTGGCCAAGGCTTCGGGCACGCAGCGGTTGATGATCTTGAAATAGCCGCCGCCCGCCAGGGTCTTGAACTTGACCAGGGCGAAATCCGGCTCCACGCCGGTGGTGTCGCAATCCATCACCAGCCCGATGGTGCCGGTGGGCGCGATCACGCTGGCCTGGGCATTGCGGAAGCCATGCTCCTTGCCAAGCCTGAGCGCGTCATCCCAGGCCCGCTTGGCCGCCGCCGCCAGCTCGCTGTCGGAAATCGCCTTCAGGTCCAGCGGGACGGGCAGGATGGAGAGCTTCTCGTAACCCTTTTCCTCGCCATGGGCTGCGCGGCGATGGTTGCGGATCACCCGCAGCATCGCGTCCTTGTTGGCGGCATATTCCGGAAAGGCGCCCAGTTCGCCCGCGATCTCCGCCGAGGTGGCATAGGAAACGCCGGTCATCAGCGCCGAGATGGCGCCGGCCATGGCGCGGCCTTCACGGCTGTCATACGGGATGCCAGCAGACATCAAGAGCCCGCCGATATTGGCGAAGCCCAGGCCGAGGGTGCGGTAGTCATAGGAAAGCTGGGCGATTTCCTTGGAGGGGAACTGGGCCATCAGCACCGAGATTTCCAGCACCATGGTCCACAGCCGCGTCGCATGCTCGAAAGCCGCGACGTCGAAGGTCTTGATCCCTTCGCCCTTGCGGAACTGCATCAGGTTCAGCGAGGCGAGATTGCAGGCGGTATCGTCCAGGAACATGTATTCGCTGCACGGGTTGGAGGCGCGGATTTCGCCGCCCGCCGGGCATGTGTGCCAGTCATTGATGCTGGTGTGGAACTGGATGCCGGGATCGGCGCAGGCCCAGGCCGCATAGGATACCTTGTCCCACAGGTCGCGTGCACGCACCGTCCTGGCGATCTTGCCGCTGCCGCGGTTTGTCAGGTGCCAGTCGTCGTCTTCCAGAACAGCCTTCAGGAAGCTGTCGGTGACGCGCACCGTATTGTTGGAATTCTGGCCCGCCACCGAGGTATAGGCTTCGCTGTCCCAGTCGGTGTCGTAGGTGCGGAAGTCCATTTCCTTGTAGCCCTGGCGCGCGAAGCTGATCACCCGCTCGATCAGGCTGTCGGGGATCATGCTCTTGCGCGCAGCCTTGATCTCGCGGCGCAGGGCCGGATTCTTCAGCGGGTCATAGCAGTCGCCGCCCGAGCCTTCGCAATTGACGCAGGCCTTCAGCACCGCCTTGAGATGTTTTTCCGCCAGCTTGGAACCGGCCACCAGGGCTGCGACCTTCTGTTCCTCGATCACCTTCCAGTCGATGAAGTCCTCGATATCGGGATGGTCGATATCCACGATTACCATCTTGGCGGCGCGCCGGGTGGTGCCGCCTGACTTGATGGCGCCGGCGGCGCGGTCGCCGATCTTCAGGAAACTCATCAGGCCGGAGGATTTGCCGCCGCCCGACAGTTTTTCGTTGACGCCGCGCAAGGGCGAGAAGTTGGTGCCTGTGCCCGAGCCGTACTTGAAGAGACGCGCCTCGCGCGTCCACAAATCCATGATGCCGCCTTCATTGACCAGATCGTCCTTGATCGACTGGATGAAGCAGGCATGGGGCTGGGGATGCTCGTAGGCGGAGGTTGATTTGGTCAGCCGCCCGGTCTTGTGGTCGACATAATAGTGGCCCTGGCCGGGGCCATCGATGCCGTAGGCCCAGTGCAGGCCGGTGTTGAACCATTGCGGGCTGTTGGGGGCGCATTTCTGCGACGCCAGCATGTGGCAGAGTTCGTCATAGAAGGCGCGGGCGTCGGACTCGGCGTCGAAATAGCCGCCCTTCCAGCCCCAATAGGTCCAGGTGCCGGCCATGCGGTCGAACACCTG
>CANKIV010000264.1 GCA_947482125.1 Alphaproteobacteria bacterium | reverse complement strand
TGCCGAATTCCCCGGTCTTGTAGAAACCGGGCTCGTTGGAACAGACCATGCCGGGCATCAGCTTCTGCATCACCGGCTTCTGGGAGATGTTCTGCGGCCCTTCATGCACCGACAGGTAACTGCCCACGCCATGGCCGGTGCCGTGATCGTAATCCAGCCCCGCTTCCCACAGCGGCCGCCGCGCGAAGCTGTCCAGCTGCATGCCGATGGTGCCGTCCGGGAACCGCGCCGTCGCCAGGGCGATATGGCCCTTCAGGACGCGGGTGAAACGGTCGCGCATCTCGGCGCTGGATTCCCCCACCATGATGGTGCGGGTAACATCGGTGGTGCCGTCCGGATATTGCGCGCCGCTGTCCAGCAGGAACATCTCGCCGGGGCGGAAAGCGCGGTTGGTGGATTTGGTGACGCGGTAATGCACGATGGCGCCGTTGCTGCCCGCCCCTGAAATGGTATCGAAGGAAACATCGCTGAGACACCCGGTGGCCCGGCGGAAACCTTCCAGCTGTTCGGCGGCATCGATCTCGGTCAGCTCGCCGCCTGCCACATTGCGGTCGAACCAGAACAGGAACCGCGCCAGCGCCGCGCCGTCGCGGATATGCGCCTTGCGCATCCCTTCCACTTCCAGCGGGTTCTTGCAGGCCTTGGGCAGCTGGCAGGGATCGGCGCCCTGCTTGATTTTCGCGCCCGCCCTGTTCAGCCGGTCGAAGATGGCGGCGGCCGCGGTGGAGGGGTCCACCAGCACGCTCTTGCCCTTCATCGCGTCCAGCGCAATGGCGAACTGGTCGGGATTGTGCACCTGCACCGAATTTCCCAGATGCGCCATCAGGTCGGGATTGCGCTTGGCGGGGTCGAGAAACAGGTCGGCGCCGCCATCGTCATGCAGGATGGCGAAGGCCAATGTGAAGGGCGTGTGCGGAACGTCTGCGCCGCGAATGTTCAGCAGCCAGCAGACCGAATCCGCCAAGGTGATGACGGCGGCTTCCGCGCCCGCTTTCTTCAGGCCTTCGCCCAGCTTGATGCGCTTGGCTTCGCTCTGCTCGCCGGCCAGGTTCAACGCATGCGGCTTGGCGGGGGTGATCGGCGCGGCAGGCTGGTCGCTCCACACCGCGTCAATGGGATTGCTCTCCACCGCCACCAATATGCCGCCGGCCTTGTCGGCCGCTGCTTTCAGATGCGCCACGCCATGGGCGGTGTGCAGCCAGGGGTCGTAGCCCAGCTTCGCGCCCTTGGGCAGGTTGCCCGGTATCCAGCCCTGCGGCCCCTCGGCCACCAGGTCGCGCGGCTCGAACAGGCTGGTGTCGGTCTGGCCGCGCACCTGCAGGGTGTAGCGCCCGTCCACGAACACCGCCGCCTTGTCCATCAGCACCACCGCCGCGCCCGCCGAACCGGTGAAGGCGGTCAGCCAGGCCAGCCGCTCGGCATAGGCAGGCAGGTATTCGCCCATATGCTGGTCGCTGTGGGGAATGACGAATCCGTCCAGCCCGCGTGTCTTAAGTTCGGCGCGCAGTGCCGCCAGGCGCGGGGCGCAGGTGGCGGCATCGGAGGTGTCGTCATAGGTCTGAAAGGGCTTGTCCATGCCCCAAAGTCTATCGCGCGGGCTTTTCCAAAACCAGCGCGCTCCAGGGTCCGGAACGGCGCACGCCGACAAAGCGCAGGCCCTGATAGAAGCTGGTCACCAGTTTTTCCTGATTGGTCAGCAACCCCGACAGCAGCAGCACCGCGCCCGGCGCAAGGCTGCGCAGGATGGATGGCGCCAGCTGGGTCAGCGGCCCCGCCAATATGTTGGCGATCAGCAGGTCATAGGGCGCGGCACCTGCCAGCAGCGGATTGGTCAAGCCTTCGGCGGTGACGGCGGTGATCAGCGGCGCCACGCCATTGGCCCGCGCATTGTCGCGGGTGACCTCGACGGCAACCGGATCGATGTCGGAGGCCAGCACCCGCCGCTTCCACAGTTTCGCTGCCCCGATGGCGAGCAGGCCGGTGCCGCAACCCAGATCCAGAACGTTATAAAAACGCCGCTGACGCGCCAGGTCGCTCAAGGCGGCGAGGCACAGCGCGGTGGTTTCGTGGTGGCCGGTGCCGAAGGCCAGTCCCGCCTCGATCTTCATCGCGATCACGCCATGCGGCACCGTGCCGGCGTCATGGGCGCCATAGACGAAAAAGCGCCCGGCGCGGACCGGCGGCAGGCCTTCCTGGCTGAGGCGAATCCAGTCCTGGTCGGGCAGGGGCGCGACCTTCACATCATAACCCGAAATGCGGCTGAGATAGGCGGCATCCGGTTCATCGGTGTAAAGCGCCTCGACCACCGCGCCCTCGGCGAAGGGTTCTTCCACGATCAGCACCGCCTGCGCGCTGCCGTCCAGCTCCAGCGCCGCGGCGGCATCACCGGCTTCCATTTTCGTCAGCGCAATGCTGGCTTTCCAGAGGGGAGGGCTTGTCATGCGCGGCTGCTTAAGCCCGCGACACGAACTGGTCAATGACGCGCTTTTCACCCGCCTTGTCGAATTCCACCGTCAGCTTGTTGCCTTCGACATAGCGGACCCGGCCATAGCCGAACTTCTGATGGAAAACGCGGTCGTCGCGGGCGTACTGCGAAGCGCCGGGGTCACTGGTCTGCGCGCTCCAGCTTTGCGCCTCGATCAGCGGCGGGCGGCTGCTGAAACCGCCCGAGGCAGCGCGGTTGGCCTGGGCGCGCTTCCAGCCCGGTGAGTCATAGGTGCTGCCGAAATTGGCGGCATTCTCATTGTCGCGAAAGCCGGTATAGCCGCCGTAGAAACCTTCATCGACGGTGGCATCGACCAAATTCTCGGGGATTTCCTTGATGAAGCGCGATGGCAACGCGCTTTGCCAGCTGCCATGCACCCGGCGGTTGGCGGCAAAGGAAATGCGGATGCGCTGGCGCGCCCGCGTCAGGCCCACGTAAGCCAGCCGCCGTTCCTCTTCCAATCCGGCCAGCCCGTTTTCATCCATGGTGCGCTGGCTGGGGAATAACCCTTCTTCCCAGCCCGGCAGGAACACGGTGTTGAATTCCAGCCCCTTGGCGGCATGCAGGGTCATCAAATTGATGCGGTCGCCCGATTCATCCTGGGCGATTTCCATCACCAGGCTGACATGTTCCAGGAATCCGGCCAGGGACTCGAAGGATTCCATCGAGCG
>CANKIV010000263.1 GCA_947482125.1 Alphaproteobacteria bacterium | reverse complement strand
ACAGGCCCTGACCCATGGCAGCTATCATTCCTCCGAACTGCCCTATGTCTTCGACACGTTGCACACGCTGGACCGGCCCTGGAGCGATGCCGACCACAAGGTGGCCGCGACCATGCAGACCTATTGGGTGAACTTCATCAAGACCGGCGATCCCAATGGCGGTGGCCTGCCGCGCTGGCAGGCCTTCGATCCGGCGAAGAATGATGTGATGGCGCTGGGGATCACGCCCGGGATGCGCCCTGTTACCGATCCGGCCAGGGCCACCTACTTCCGGCGCGTCATCAAGGCGAACTGAAACGCAAACGGCGCGCGGGAAGCCCGCGCGCCGCTGCATATCAGAAGGTCCGCCTGTTACGGGTTTGTCGTGGTCGGCGTGACGGTGCCGTTGCCCTGGGTGGTCGAGGCCAAGGCGGCGATGCCGCCAGCGACAACCAGAATGCCGAGCACCAGCAGCACGCCGCCGGTTTCGATCTGGGCCTGCTTGATGCCCGCAGGGGCACCGGCCGACAGCGGACCAGCGCTAGGGGCTTCCGCCGCGCCGGCGCTGGAAACCATCATCGTCACGGCCAGGGCCGCAGCACAAATCGCACGCATGTTCATTCTCTCCGAATTCGATGGCCCATTATGGCGGAGGAGTATTAACAAACCCCTAGAGCGCAAGGGTTCCGGGACCAGGCTTTCCAGCTTTTGCGCGACTTTTTGGAGTATCCGCTATAATGCGCCAGCGACGCGTTACGATCCGCCAGTAGCGCCAGCCGTCCTCTGCTCTAGGCGAGCCAATTATCCAGCTTATCCAAAATCGCGGCGCTTTCACCCGCCAGATGCAGAATCTTCACGCGGCTGGTTTCGCCGGAACGGATCGTGATGTCCGCTTTGCGCAGCGACAGCGTCTTTGCCAGAAAAGCAATCAGCGCCTTGTTCGCCGCGCCTTCGACGGGTGGCGCAACCAGTCGCAGCCTGAGCACAGGACGCCCTTCCGCATCATCCGCGATTCCGTCCACGCCATTGCGTGAGGCGCGCGGGGTCAGGCGCAACGCCAGCCGCACCCCATCCTGCGTCGCGGCATAAGGCTTCATGCGGCTTGTGCCATCTTGGCCAACTGCCCCAGCAGCGCCTTGGCACCCTTGAGGCGGTCCTCGGGCGTGGGCCAGTCGCGCACGACCACGATCTTCTGGTCGGGCCGCACCTTCATGGTGCCGCTATGCTGGTTGATGAACGCGATCAGCTTCATCGGGTTGGCGAACTGGTTCCCGCGGAAGGCCACGGTGCCGCCCTTGGGGCCGGCATCGATCTTTTCCACTCCGGCAGCCTTGGCGAGCTGCTTGATGGTGACGATTTCCAGCAGGTGCTGAACCTCGTCAGGCAGCGGCCCGAAGCGGTCGATCAGTTCGGCGGCAAAGCGGTCGATATCCTGACGCGTCTCGATGCCTGCCAGCCGGCGGTAGAGTGACATGCGGACATTCAGATCCGCGACATAGCCTTCCGGGATCATCACCGAGGCACCCAGATTGATGGTCGGCGACCACTGATCCGTAACATCGGCATCCCCGCCTTCCTTCAGGCCGGACACCGCTTCCTCCAGCATCTCCTGATACAGCTCGATGCCCACTTCGCGGACATGGCCGGATTGTTCCTCGCCCAGGAGGTTGCCGGCGCCGCGAATGTCCATGTCATGGCTGGCGATGGAAAAGCCCGCGCCCAGCTGGTCGAGGGACTGCAGGACTTCCAGCCGCCGGGTCGCGGTTTCGGTCAGCTTCTTGTCGGCCGGGGTGGTGAGATAGGCATAGGCGCGCTGCTTGGAGCGGCCGATACGGCCGCGCAACTGATACAATTGCGACAGGCCGAACATGTCAGCGCGCTGGATCACCAGCGTGTTGGCGGTGGGGATGTCCAGGCCGGATTCCACGATATTGGTGGAGACCAGCACGTCCACCTTGCGCTCGTAAAAGGCGGTCATCACCTCTTCCAGCAGGGTGGGCGACATCTGGCCATGGGCGACGGCCGATTTCACTTCCGGCACCACTTCCTTCAAGAAGATTTCGGCGTCGCGCAGGTCGGAAATTCGCGGCGCGACGAAGAAGGACTGGCCGCCGCGATAATGCTCGCGCAGCAGGGCTTCGCGCACCACCAGGGGATCGAAAGGCGTGACGAAGGTGCGCACCGCCAGCCGGTCGATCGGCGGGGTGGTGATCAGCGACAGGTCGCGCACGCCCGACAGCGCCAGCTGCAGGGTGCGCGGGATGGGCGTGGCGGTCAGGGTCAGGACATGGACGTCGGCCTTGAGGTTCTTCAGCCGTTCCTTGTGCACCACGCCGAAATGCTGCTCCTCGTCCACGATGACCAGGCCCAGGCGCTTGAACTGGATGCTTTCCGCCAGCAGGGCATGGGTGCCTACCACGATATCCACCGTGCCTTCGGCCAGCCCCACCTTGGTTTCGGCGGCATCCTTGGCGGGGACAAAGCGCGAGAGCTGGCGCAAGGTCAGCGGAAAGCCGGCAAAGCGTTCGGCGAAGCCGCGGAAATGCTGGCGCGCCAGCAATGTGGTCGGCACCACCACCGCCACCTGCTCGCCGGCCATGGCGGCGACGAAGGCGGCGCGCATCGCCACTTCGGTCTTGCCGAAACCGACATCGCCGCAGACCAGCCGGTCCATCGGGCGGCCCGCCGCCAGGTCGGCCACCACTTCGCCGATGGCGCGTTCCTGATCCTCGGTCTCCTGATAGGGAAAGCGCGCCGAGAATTCGTCATACAGCCCGGCAGGCGGTTCGACCGGCGGCAGGGATTTGAGCTGGCGGGCGGCGGCGATCTTGATCAGCTCGGCGGCGATGGCGCGCACCCGCTCCTTCATCTCGGCCTTGCGCTTCTGCCAGCCGGCGCCGCCCAGCCGGTCGAGCTGCGCGCCTTCGTCCGAGCCGTAGCGGGTCAGCAGTTCGATATTCTCCACCGGCAGGAATAGTTTGCCGCCGTCATATTGCAGTTCCAGGCAATCATGCGGCGCGCCCAGCGCGTCGATCGCCTTGAGGCCAAGGTACCGGCCGACACCATGCTCGATATGGGTGACCAGATCGCCCGGTGTCAGCGATGACGCCTCGGCGATGAAATTCTGCGCCCGCCGCGCGCGGCCCTGCGCCCGCACCATGCGGTCGCCGAGCACGTCCTGTTCGCTGAGGATGACAAAGCCGGGCGCCTCGAAGCCCCGTT
>CANKIV010000262.1 GCA_947482125.1 Alphaproteobacteria bacterium | reverse complement strand
CGGCGCGCCGGGTTCCAGCCTGGCGATCAGGCCGGCCATGTAGCTGTGGCGCAGCGCCAGGGGAAAGTTGAGCAGCGGCAGGCCGGACACGATGGCGCTGAACTGTTCGCCATGGCGATCGCCTAAGGTGCGCTCCAGGTCGAAGGCATCGCCTTGCACGACATGCACGCGCGGGAAGCGATGCGCCAGGTGAGCGGCCATCTCCCCGTCATACTCGACAAGGGTCAGGCGCTCCGGCGCGATGCCGCGCTCCAGGATCGCCTGGGTGAGGACACCGGTGCCGGGACCCAGCTCCAGCACGGGGCCGGAACGGGCGGTGTCGATGACGTGCGCGATGGCGCGGGACAGCGCCGGACTGGACGGAACGATGGCGCCGACATTCTTGGGGCGGGTGATCAGCGCCTTGAGGAATCTCAGATTGTCAGCAAGGGCGAATGTCTGGTCGGTCAAGGGATGGCCATACCGTGAGAGCGAGCGAACTTTAAGCCGAAAACACAATCGGGTGAAACACTTGACTTCCCGAAAGCCGCGGCGGTCTTGGGGGCTTACGCCCCTTCGCCGCCGCTCCAGAATTCCTTCAGCCGGGCCAGGAAGCCTTCGGCCTCGGGATGGGTGCCGGCCTGGCTTTCGGCGTCGAATTCCCGCAGCAATTCCTTCTGCCGCTTGGTCAGCTTGACCGGGGTTTCCACCGCCAGTTCGACATACAGATCGCCGCGCTGGGCGCTCCTCAGCACCGGCATGCCCTTGGCCTTGAGGCGGAACTGCCGTCCCGGCTGGGTGCCTTCGGGGATCGCCACCTTGGCGCGGCCGCCGTCCAGGGTCGGCACTTCGATGCTGCCGCCCAGCGAGGCGGTGACGAAGGAGACCGGGGCGCGGCAGTGCAAATCATGGCCGTCGCGCTGGAAGATGGGATGCTCGGCCACCGACAGGAAAATATAGAGATCGCCCGGCGGGCCGCCATTGACGCCGGCGGCGCCTTCGCCCGACAGGCGGATGCGGGTGCCTTCCTCGACACCAGGGGGCACGTCCACATTCAACGTGCGCTCCTTCTGGACGAGGCCGACGCCGCGGCAGACCTTGCAGGGATGGCGGATGATCTTGCCGCTGCCGCGGCAGGACGAACAGGTGCGCTCGATGGTGAAGAAGCCCTGGGTGGCGCGGACCTTGCCGTGGCCGGCGCAGGCGGGACAGGTTTCCGGGCTGTGGCCGGCTTCCGCGCCGCTGCCCGAACAGGTTTCGCAGGCGACCTGGGTCGGCACATGGATCTCGGCGGCGCGCCCCGTAAAGGCTTCTTCCAGGCTGATGTCCAGATTGTAGCGCAGGTCCTGGCCGCGGTTCTGCCGCTTGCCGCGTCCGCCCATCATCTGGCCGAAGAAATCCTCGAACACGTCGCCAAAGCCGCCGGCGAAATCGCCGAAGGGATTGCCGCCACGCGCGCCCGCAGCCGCGCCCATGCCTCCCTCGAAGGCGGCGTGGCCGAACCGGTCATAGGCGGCGCGCTTCTGATCGTCCTTCAGGACGTCATAGGCTTCGCTGATTTCCTTGAACTTGACTTCGGCGGTGTGGTCGCCGGGATTCTTGTCGGGATGAAACCGCATCGCCAGCTTGCGATAGGCGGACTTCAGGACATCCCCGGTCGCGCCCTTCTGGACTTCCAGACATTCGTAATAGCAGCGCTTCATCGACAAAATCCGCCCCCGGATACAAAACAAACGGCCCTCCGCGCATCAGCGCGAAGGGCCGGTACTGGTTAGGCGGCGCCCTTGTTGTTTTCGTCGACTTCCTCGAAGTCGGCGTCCACCACATTGTCGTCGGCCTTGGGGCCGGCGCCGTCGGCGGCGGCGTCAGCGGCCGCGCCTTCGGACTGCTGCGCCTTGTACATGGCTTCGCCCAGCTTCATCGATGCCTGCGCCAGGGTGTTGGTCTTTTCCTTGATGTCTTCGGCGTCTTCGCCCGCGAGCGCGGTCTTCAGCGCCGCGAGCGCAGCTTCGATGGCGGTCTTTTCTTCCGGACCAACCTTGTCGCCATGCTCGCCCATCGCCTTTTCGGTGGAATGGATCAGCGCGTCGCCCTGATTCTTGGCTTCCACCAGCTCGCGGCGCTTCTTGTCGTCCGCGGCATGGCTTTCGGCTTCCTGGACCATCTTCTGGATGTCGGCGTCCGACAGGCCGCCCGAGGCCTGGATGCGGATCTGCTGCTCCTTGCCGGTCGCCTTGTCCTTGGCGGTGACGCTGACAATGCCGTTGGCGTCGATGTCGAAGGTGACTTCGATCTGCGGCACGCCGCGCGGCGCGGGCGGAATGCCCTGCAGGTCGAAGCGGCCAAGGCTCTTGTTGTCCGCCGCCATTTCGCGTTCGCCCTGGAACACGTTGATGGTGACGGCGCCCTGATTGTCCTCGGCGGTCGAGAAGATGTTCGACTTCTTGGTCGGGATGGTGGTGTTGCGGTCGATCAGGCGGGTGAAGACGCCGCCCAGCGTTTCGATGCCCAGCGAAAGCGGGGTCACGTCCAGCAGCAGCACGTCTTTCACTTCGCCCTTCAGCACGCCGCCCTGGATGGCGGCGCCGATGGCGACCACTTCATCGGGGTTGACGCCCTTGTGCGGCTCCTTGCCGCCGAAGATCTGCTTCACCGCTTCCTGCACCTTGGGCATGCGGGTCATGCCGCCGACCAGGATGACTTCGTCGATCTGGCTGGCGGTGACGCCGGCATCCTTCAGCGCCTGCTTCACCGGGCCGACGGTCTTCTGGATCAGGTCGTCGACGAGCTTTTCCAGCGTGGCGCGGGTGATCTTGATGGTCAGATGCTTGGGGCCGGATGCGTCCGCCGTGATGAAGGGCAGGTTCACTTCGGTCGAAGCGGCGCTCGACAGTTCGATCTTGGCCTTTTCCGCGGCGTCCTTCAGGCGCTGCAGCGCCAGACGGTCGGTGCGCAGGTCGATGCCGTTTTCCTTCTTGAACTCGTCAGCCAGGAAGCCAACCAGGCGATGGTCGAAGTCTTCGCCGCCCAGGAAGGTGTCGCCGTTGGTGGACATTACTTCAAACTGGTGTTCGCCATCGATTTCAGCGATGTCGATGATGGAGATGTCGAACGTGCCGCCACCTAAGTCATAGACTGCAATTTTGCGATCGCCTTCTTGTTTGTCCATACCGAAAGCCAGTGCTGCTGCTGTCGGTTCATTGATGATGCGCTTGACATCCAGACCTGCGATGCGGCCTG
>CANKIV010000261.1 GCA_947482125.1 Alphaproteobacteria bacterium | reverse complement strand
TGTGTGACCCACCGCCGATGAACCAGACACCGTCCGCCAGCTTCTGCGATTCGACGCGCACGGCAGGCGCGGTGGCGTTACGCACGGCTTCCGGCGCGGCAAGCGCGGCATTGGCGACGTTCACCTGGACGGAACTCACCGTCAGATCGAGCACCGGGAAGCCGCCCTGTTTCTGGACGATGTGTGCGGGAAATGTGACGCCGCTGAAGTCCTTGTAATCGGAGTAATCGCTCTCGATCACCATGTCGCCCAATACCGGATTGGGAATCCATGTTTTGGTTCTGACAACCAGACCCTGCGAATCGATTAGGCCGGACACTTTGAACTTGCCGTTCACCGAATAGGAAACCTCGGTGCCACCCTTCACTTTTTTCTCAGTGGCGGCGTTGGCCAGCGCAGCTTTGATGAAGCCATGCGGCGTGAGCCCAATCTGCAGCTGGCGTTCCTCGGCCGCGGCAAGTGCCGGTTGTGGCTGGGCTCCAGGCTGGTTCCAGGCATACTTGCCACTCACGAGATTCACCAGCTTCTGCTCACCGGCGAAGGGTGCGCCGCCGCCCTTGGCGGGCGGATCTTCGTGCGTGCGGGTCATTTCTTCTCTGGACGACTGGCTTGGGTAGTCGATTGTCCGCGAATAGCTGATGACTTTCAGCAGCGGCCAGGCCGAAGCCGGCGTGAAGCTTTGCCCCAGCGATCCCGCCTTACCCGTTGCGGAGACCTGCAGAGACGTGACATTGGCCACCCCAAGAGCCTGGCTCGACTTGTCGAGCGCGCTTGTACTTCCGTTAGGGCTCGCAGCGAAGGCTGCGGTTGCGGCGAGACTGGCCAACCCGGCCAGAACAATGCTGTGTGATTTCGCCATCACATTTTCTCCCCTAGTTCATCCCCAGCAGAAACGTTTTATCCAGAATTTGAATGGCCATTGTGCGCTACGCCAACCAAGTCCCAGCACGGCCAAGACTTATATGGCGCCGGACAGCAGGCATGCTCCGGATGAATTCAGATCTGAGACCTGGCCGGAGACAAGGCCGTGCAAGACGGCAACAAGGAGCATGTAGCCGGCACTCGCTCACCCAGCTCAGGGCTTGGCAATGTGCCAGACGCCGCCTTTTCCCTCACCCGTGATGTCGCCGGACTTCTTGTCCTGGATAAAGGTGTAGAGCGGCTTGCCCTTGTATGCCCATTGCTTGGCACCTTCATCGCGTGTGACGACGGACCAGTCCCCCATCGTCATGGCGTCAGCGCCGGCGGTTACAGCCGGCCAGTTCACAAGGCACTGGCCATTGCAGGCGGATTTGCCGGGCGCGATGTCTTTGTCGAACGTGTATAGCGTCAAGCCATCGGAATTGGTCAGCATGCCGCTGGCTATTTTGACATTGCCAGGGGTGCTGGGCATCTGGGCGAAAGCCGGTGCCGCCACCGCCATGGCAGTCGCCAAGGCCAAGGCCGCAAAACGCGCGTATGTCATTTATCTCTCCCTTTTCGGATAGCCGATGCCAGCCCTGCTTCCCGGATGACGCCTAGCTTGGCGATCGAGGCTTACCGCTCGGGCGGGACAGCCAGAATACGTCAAACGACGTACGCCGGTGTCGCGGGCAGCTTCTTCGCGCCCTTCACCGTGCCCTGACGATGCTTGCCAACGGCGATGTCGGCGACCCGCGGAAGCCGACAACAGGCGCATGGATGAAACGAATTGCTGCGGCGCGGGAAGGAAGTATGACATTGGGGAATGACCGCTTCTGGCGCATGGCGGACATCGCCGGCTATCTGTCCCGCAGGGCGGCGCGGAATTTCCTGTCGTTCTTCAGTACATATTCGCGCCGCATGGCGCCTTTGCGGGTGCGGTGCTTCTCGGCATAGACCAGCGCCCAGGCCCGGCCGCGCGTGGTCTTGGCGCCTCGACTCTTTTTGGAGGGTGGCGCGCCATTGTGTTCGGCCAGGCGCCGCTCCAGGTCCAGGGTCCAGCCGACATAGGTGAGGGTGCGGCCGTCCGCCCTTTGTGCCGCCAGGATGTAAACGAAGGAAGGCATGGGGTGAGGATAGCGCAAATGGTCCGGATGCGGAGCAATTGACAGTGTCACATTGTCTTGCGGTAGTGCGGCATGGACCGGGGAACTTTGATTCGGCGGGCGTGCGATGCTGCCTTCGTGGCGCTGCTGGCCGGCGGCCTGGCGACAGGCGGCGGCGCGGCGCTTGCGGGGCTGCCCAGATTCCTGGACGCGGCGCTGCCTGGCATGGCGGCGCAGGCCCGTCCGGAGCAGGGGGTGAATGTTGCCCGCTTCGCCCTGACCGGTTTTGCCGAAAGCCGCTATGCGCCGCAGGTTCTGTATCCCGTCGCGGATGCCGGCTTTCCCGATTGGCTGACGGACGCGGTGCGCCTGGCGCGCACCGGTCCGCCGCCGACCTTGCGGGGCCTTCCGGTCCGGCGCCCCGTGATCGCCATCTGCATCGACGATCTGGGCGCCGACATCGCCGGCACCGACCGCGCCAAGCTGCTGCCCAAGGAGGTGGCGCTGTCCTTCCTGCCTTACGCCGACACCACGCCCTTTCTGGCCGAAGCGGCGGCCAAACGCGGGCACCTGATTCTGGCCCATGTGCCGATGCAGGCGCTGGTCGCCAGCGATCCGGGACCCATGGCGCTGCGCCCCGACATGACGGCGGCCGAGATCACCCGCCGCCTGGACTGGAATCTGGCACGGGTGCCGGGCATTGCCGGGATCAACAATCATGAAGGCAGCCGCTTCACCGCAGATAGCGCCTCCCTGACGCCGGTGATGGCGGGGTTGAAAGCGCGCGGCCTGTTCTTTTTCGATTCCCGCACCGGACCTGCCAGCCGGGCCGAACGGGTGGCAGCCGACATGGGCGTTATGACGGCCGGGCGCGACATTTTCCTGGACGATGATCAGGATGCGGCCTCCGTCGCGGCGCAACTGGACGCGCTGGAGCGCGAAGCCAAACGCACCGGCGCCGCCATCGCCATCGGCCATCCCCATGACGTGACCCTGAGACTGCTCAAGGCCTGGCTGGCGAAGGATCACGGCGTCACCCTGGTGCCGCTGGACGAGGCGATGCGGCTGAAGGCGTCGCGCGGGCTGACGGTCGCGGCGCGTTAGCTACTGGCCCTTTTTCGCGGCGCTGGCGAAGCGCACGGCTTCTTCGGCGGCGGCTAGCAGGGCTTTCGACTTGTTGATCGTCTCCTGATACTCGGCCTCGGCCACGCTGTCGGCGACCACGCCGCCACCTGCCTGCACATACATGGTGCCGTCCTTCACCAATG
>CANKIV010000260.1 GCA_947482125.1 Alphaproteobacteria bacterium | reverse complement strand
GTGGCCGGGCTGTCGGTCGCCGGTGAAGGCGTGGCGGTCTGCGCCGGGATAACCACCGGTGCGGGCGCCGGCGCCGCCGCGACGCGAGGCGGATTGAGAACCGGCGCCGGCGGCACCGGCTGGTTGTCGTCACTGCCGGACGACAGCAAATGCCAGACGCCGAACACCAGCAGCACGGCCACCACGCCGGCGATCAAGCGCCAGCCCTGCGGCAGGCGGCGGCCCTCTTCCTGGTGGATCGGCGCGGGCTCGCGCGACTGTTCCTCGGGACGCCCGGAGATATCCTGCTTGAAGCGCTCGACATACTGCGCCGAGTCCAGACCCAGATGGCGGGCATAGGAACGCACAAAGCCGATCGCATAGGTCTTGCCCGGCAGATCCTCGAGCCGGTCTTCTTCCAGCGCTTCCAGATGGTCCTTGCGGATCTTCAGGGCACGGCTGACCTGGGCGATCTCGTCGCCACGCCGCAGCCGGGCCGCGCGCAGGTCCTGGCCTACCGTCTCCAGCGGGCTTTCGCTGTCGCCGGAAATTTCACGCAAGTGGATGCGACGGCGGTTGGTGCCGTCCTTGTCTCCACTGCCGTCATTTTCCAGGGACATTTGTGTAAGTTTGGTCATAGGTTGTCGCGACAGCGCCCGCCCTCAATTTCCCAGCAAATAGGGCAAGCGCGGCTAAATATTTGGTGGGCCTATCTTATCCGAACAAGACGGGCACGAACAACCGCTGCACTGCAAAAAAGCGGGTTCCCGGCGGAAAATCCCTATTTCAGGACAATTCCACGTTCCGCGGCGAAGGCCGCCAGCCGGGTTCTGAGGGAATGGTCGGTCCGGCCGCACAGGCGGTCCACAAAGGCCGAGACCTCGCCCAGGTGCAGGCTACGAATCATCATCTTGATGGGGCCGATCTGGCCGGGCTGCATGGAGAGGGTGCGGATGCCCAGCCCCAGCAGCGCCATGGCGTCCAGCGGCCTGCCCGCCATCTCGCCGCAAAGGCTGAGATCGCCGGAATTCTCCGCCGCACTCTGCACGATCAACCGGATCAAGGTGAGCGAGGCGGGATTGAGATTGTCATAGCGGCGGGCGACGCGGGGGTTGGTGCGGTCCACCGCGAACGCCAGGCTGAGAAGATCATTGGAGCCGATGGAGACGAAGTCGGCCGAACGCATCAGCTGCGGCAGCATGAAGGCCAGTGCCGGCACTTCCAGCATCGCCCCCACAAGCACCTGGGTCGGACGTATCAGATGCAGCAACCGCGCCCGTTCCAGTTCGCGGTCGATCAGGGCGCGGGCGCGGTTGAACTCGTCCACGTCCGACACCATCGGCAGCAGGATGCGCAAGGTGCGCCCGACGCTGGCGTTCAAAAGCGCGCGCACCTGATAGCGCAGCAAGGCGGGGCGATCGAGCGCGATGCGGATGGCGCGCCAGCCCAGGGCGGGATTTTCCTCACGCTCCCATCGGGCATAGGGCAGCACCTTGTCGCCGCCCAGATCGAGGGTGCGGAACACCACCGGCTTGTCGCCCGCCGCGTCCAGGATTTTCTTGTAGAAGGCCGCCTGGTCGGCAAGGCGCGGCATGGTCTCGCCGATCATGAATTGCAGTTCGGTGCGGAAAAGGCCGATGCCGTCGGCGCCCGACTGCGCCAGTTGCGGCATGTCGAATTCCAGGCCCGCATTCATCATCAGCTTCACGGGCACGCCGTCGCGGGTGACCGCCGGAAGGTCGCGCACCGCCGCGAAGCGCGCCTGGGTCTGGACCCGCACGGCGCGCTTTTCCTCGAACGCCTTGATGATTTCGGCTGCGGGACGCAGATGGACTTCGCCCACCTCGCCATCCACCGCGATGGCGTCGCCGCCGCGGGCATTGTCGGCGATTCCGTCCAGCGAAGCGACCATGGGAAGGCCCATGGAGCGCGCCACGATGGCGACATGGCTGGTGACGGCGGCCTCCTCCAGCACCAGCGCCACCAGCCGGTCGCGGCCGTAATCCAGCAGCTCGGCGGGGCCCATGCCGCGCGCGATCAGCACGGCATTGAGCGGCAGGCTGCGGTCGGCGACGTCTTCACCGGTGAGATGGCGCAGCAGGCGCCGCGCCAGGTCGTCGAAATCATGGGCCCGCTCGCGCAGGATGGGATCTCCCAGGCGCTGGACCCGAAGCCGGGTTTCGTCCTGCACACGTTCCACCGCGGCTTCGGCTGTCAGGCCGGTGCGCACCGCGTCGCGCATGCGCTGGCGCCAGCCCTGGTCATAGGCGAACAGGCGATAGGCCTCGATCACCTCCCGCCCCTCGCCCGTCAGGTCGAGTTCGCTGGAAGACAGCATTTGGTCCACGGATTCGCGCAGGCCGCTGATGGCCGCTTCCAGCCGCTTGAGCTCGTCCACCGGATTGTCGGCGATCATCCGCTCGACCTTGACGCGCGGCTCGTGCAGCACGACGCGACCCACCGCCACGCCTTCCGACAGCCCCTCGCCCACGAACTTGCGGGGCCGGTCGTGGCGCAGTTCCGGCTCGTCCAGTTCCGCGACGTTGAAGAATCCGCCCTGCGCCACCACCTCCGCCAGCACCATGGCCACGGTCTGCAGCGCCTCGACTTCCTCTTCGGCGTAGATGCGCTCGGCCTTGTTCTGGACCGTCAGGACGCCGAACACCTGCCCGCCGCGCACGATGGGCACACCCAGGAAGGATTTGAACGGGTCTTCGCCGGTTTCCGGCCGGTAGGAGAAATGCGGATCGCTGGGCGCGTCGGACAGGTTCACCGCCTCGGCGGTTTCCGAGACCATGCCGACCAGGCCTTCGCCTTCCTTCAGCCTTGTATTGTGAACCGCTTCGCGGCGCAGGCCTTCGGTGGCGAAAAGCTCGAGGATCTTGCCGGCGCGGCGCAGATAGATGGAGCAGACTTCCGCCACCATGTTGGAGGCGATGACCGCGACAAGCTTGTCCAGCCGCATCTGGGCGGATGTCTGCTCCGCCATGATTTCGCGCAGGCGGCGCAACAGCAGACGTGGACCGCCACCGGGAGACATCAGTGTCTTTCCTTAAAATCAGTGCAGAAGGTCATCGCCCCAATGTGAGCAATACGCCCGGCCAATCAAGTAAAAGCTGACAGGCCGCTCGCCGCAGGCTCGCGGCGCTCGCCCCTTTCGCATGTCCACCGGACATGCTCTCGCGCTTCGCGCGACCGGGGCTTGCGGATCAGGCGGCGTCCAACTCATAGGCGGAATGCAGCGCCCGCACTGCCAGTTCGACATATTCCTCGGCGATCAGCACGCTGACCTTGATCTCGGAGGTCGAGATCAC
>CANKIV010000259.1 GCA_947482125.1 Alphaproteobacteria bacterium | reverse complement strand
TTCGATCCCGCTCTATCCCGCCTCCGAGACCCCTGATGCGGTTGCGGGCATGACCTACACCAAGGTCACGATGAGCCCCGGTCCGGCCAAGGACAAGGACACCAATCCGCTCTATGTCGATTACATGAAGGAGTTCAACGGCACGGATAAGCCCTATGGCGGCAAGTTCGTGTGGGACGATCACTTCACGTCCAACATCCTGCGCGGCAAGGCTGCGGCGGCTGTTCCGCCGGACACCAACAAGGGCCACTTCCATGTCGGCTGGACCGAATTCTGGTTCATCATGGAAGGCAAGATCGGCATCAAGATCGAAGGCCTGCCTTACTTCACCACCGAGCCGGGCGACATCATGACGGCGGCCCAGGGCCGCTGGCACCGCGCCGGCAACGATCCGGGCGCGCCCTGGTCGACGCGCGTGCCGTTCAATCCGCGCCCGCCGATCCTGCACAACTTCGACGCCGCCGACTCCAACTAAGGCGTCTGAGCCTCAAGAACCCCCGCGCCACAAGCGCGGGGGTTTTTCTTTGCCCGCGACTCAGTGTGTCGTGCGGCCTCGCAAGCGGAGTTCCGGCCTGCGGCACAATGCACTTTGCTGCGACGCAGCATGGCGGAAGGCCAAGGCTTTGGCGGCGGATGGCCACCGCTGGCAACGAGCGGCGGTTTCGAACCCTCGCCAAAATTTACAGAAAGCCAAAACTCTGATTATTTATCGGTAGTTAGGCCAAGGCCTGGGCCGGGAAAGCACCGCGCACACGCGCGGCAATCACAAAGCAAAAGAGTCGTGTTCATGAGACTGTCCGTTTTCGCCATCCTGGCCTGTGCTGTCGCCACCCCGGCCTTCGCCGCGGACGATCTGCAAAAACAGTTTCACGACACGGTGCAGCCCTTCACCGCCAAATATTGCGCGGGCTGCCACAGCGGCGCCAAGCCTGCGGCACAGTTCGACATCAAGTCCTTCGACAGCCTTGAAAGGGTGAAGGCGGAATTCCCGCGCTGGGCGCTGGTCTCCGAGCGGCTGCACGCCAGGGAAATGCCGCCCAAGCCGATGGCGCAGCCGCCGCAGGAGCAGGTGGACAAGATCACCGCCTTCATCGATCAGGTGCGCGCGCAAGAGATCAAGCGCGCCGCCGGCGATCCGGGCATCGTGCTGGCCCGCCGTCTTTCCAATTCGGAATATGGCTACACCATCCGCGACCTGACCGGTCAGGACCTGAACATCGCCCGCCAGTTCCCGGTCGATCCCGCCAATCCGGCCGGCTTCGACAATTCCGGCGAGTCCCTCACCATGTCGCCGGCGCTGCTGAGCAAATACCTGCAGGCGGCGCGCCAGATCGCCGATCACCTGGTGCTCAAGCCCGATGGCTTCGATTTCGCCTCGCATCTGGTGCAGGTGGACAGCGACCGCGACAAATACACGATCGGGCGCATCATGGCGTTCTACAACGCCCAGCCCACCGACGCTGCCAGGTATTTCGAGGCCGCCTGGCGCTATCGCCATCGCGCCGCGCTGGGCAAGGCCGATGCGACGCTGGCCTCCATCGCCGGCAACATGAAGATCAGCGCCAGGTACCTGCCGATGGTGTGGGGCATCCTGAACGAGAAAGACGCGGTGGGTCCGGTCGCCACCTTGCAGAAAATGTGGCTGAGTCTGCCATCACCCTCGGCGAAAGCCTCCGCCGCGCAGCTGGTGCCGCAGGTCCAGGCCAAGGCGATCCAGATGCGCGACTTTACCGTGCGCATCCGTCAGCACACCGCCATGCAGTTCACCTCGCTCAAGATCGAGGGCCTGCCGGGCCAGACCCAGGTGCTGCAAAACACCCGCCTGAAAGCCTATGCCGCCGGCCATCGTAGCAGCGATCCCGCCGCGCTGCGCGCCGACAATGAGCCGCCGCCGGCGCTGCCGCAGATTCCGAAATATCCGGGCCTGCACATGGACGCCACGCCGCGCTGGAACGCGATCATGGCCCATGCCCGCGCCACCGACAGCGATCTGGTCTATCCCGCCGGCCAGAGGGCCCGCTACCAGAAGGCCTTCGAGCGTTTCGCGTCGGTGTTCCCGGATACCTTCATGGTCACCGAGCGCGGCCGTTACTGGCCGGACAATTCCGAAGACAAGGGCCGTCTGCTCAGCGCCGGCTATCACAATTCCGGCGGCTATTACCGCGACGACACCGCGCTGATGCAGCTGATCCTGGACGAGAAGGGCCAGCGCCAGATCGACAGGCTGTGGGACGAATTCGACTATATCGCCGACCACACCAACCGCACCTACACCCAGTGGTTCTTCAACAATGCGGGCGTGGTCGATGGGCTGGGCGCGGAGTCCGGCTTGCCCCGTCCGCAGGGTCACGAGATCACCGAGACTTTCGTGATCAACCAGATGCGCGACAAGTATGTCGCCAAGGCGCTGGCCGACAAGACCAACGATCCGCGCGCCGCCGAGGCCATGCGCCTGGAGTTCAAGCGGATAGATGACACCCTGCGCCATGTGGAACGCGAGCGCAAAGCGTCCGAGCCCAGGCATCTGGCGGCGCTGGTCAACTTTGCCGGGCGCGCCTATCGCCGGCCGCTGACGGTGGGCGAAAAGGACAGCCTGCTGGCCTATTACAAGACCGCGCGGACCAAGAACCGGCTGTCGCACAATGACGCCATCCGCGATTCCATCGTCAGCGTGCTGATGTCACCGGACTTTCTCTACCGCTTCGACCTGTCCCGCTCGGCTGCGGCCCCGGCCGGCAATCCGCTGGTCAAGGTCGCGACCAATGCGCCGGCCAAGCCATTCCTCAGCGAACGTCTCTCCAGCTACAGCCTGGCCAACCGGCTGAGTTACTTCCTGTGGTCGTCCATGCCGGATGCCGAACTGTTGCGGCATGCGGCATCGGGGGACCTTCAGAATCCCAGGGTGTTGCTCGCCCAGGCCCGGCGCATGCTCAAGGACCCCAAGGTCAGGGGCATGGCCACCGAGTTCACCGGCAACTGGCTGGTCTTCCGCCAGTTCGAGACCAACAATTCGGTCGACCGGATGCGGTTCCCCACCTTCAACGACGACCTGCGCGAGGCCATGTTCCAGGAGCCGGTCCGGCTGATGCAGGACAATATCGCCAATGACCGCTCGGTGCTCGACCTGCTCTACGGCAAATACACCTTCGTGAATCCCCCGCTTGCGAAGCATTACGGCATGCCCGACGTGCCCGGCGATGTGAACAACTGGGTGCGGGTGGACAATGCCGACAAGTATGGCCGTGGCGGCATCCTGCCCATGGCGGTGTTCATGACCCAGAATTCGCCCGGCCTGCGCACCAGCCCGGTGAA
>CANKIV010000258.1 GCA_947482125.1 Alphaproteobacteria bacterium | reverse complement strand
GGAAGAAGCCATGCTGCGGGGACGCCTGGCCGACCTGCAAACCGAGCGTCCGGTGCTGGAAGCCTTTTACCGCGCCCTGACACAAAGCCAGCGCAACATGCTGGAACAGCAGGGCGACGCACCCTCGCCGCCACGCTAGAATTCGCAAAAGAGTCACGAAGGCGGCCAAAACCCGGCCGCCTTTTTTTATTGCGAATCCGCGCCCATTGCCCCACAAGGCGAAGCCATGAACGCTCCGGAACGTTTTGACGCCCTGCCGCGCTTTGCTTCCTCGCTCAAGGCGATCGAAAGCCTGAAGCCGACCGAGCCTCTGTACCTGGTGCATCCGGAAAAATTCGCCGGTGCCGCCAAACAGTTCCTGGACGGATTTCCCGGCGACGTTCTCTATGCCGTGAAGGCCAATCCCCACCCCATCGCGCTGAAGCAGTTGTGGGATGCCGGCATCCGCCATTTCGACAGCGCCTCGCTGGGCGAGATTGAATCGGTCAAAAGCCTGCTGCCCGAAGCCATCTGCCACTTCATGGCGCCGGTGCGCCTGCCGGGCCAGGCCAAGGCGGCGTTCGAACAATATGGCGTCACCGACTTTGTGGTGGACAGCGAATCCGAACTGGACAAGCTCCTGGCCGAAACCGGCAATCCCAAAAAGCTGCGGGTGTTCGTGCGGCTGGTCGCCTCGCTGGGCGGCGCGCTGCTGGAAATGTCCAGCAAGTATGGCTGTCGTCCCGAGGAAGCCGCCAAGCTGCTCAAGCGGGTGCGGGTTGCCGGCGCCCAGCCCTGCCTCACCTTCCATGTCGGCTCGCAATGCCTGTCGCCTTTTTCCTATGCCCAGGCGATCGAGATCGCACAGCGCACCATCACCTTGTCGGGGGTCGAGATCGCGGCGCTGGATGTCGGCGGCGGTTTTCCCACCGCCTATGCCGGACAGGAGCCGCCGCCCTATCACTGGTATTTCGACATGATCAAGGAAGCGCTGGCCAATCTCGGCAAGCCCGACCTGAAGCTGATGTGCGAGCCGGGCCGCGCCCTGGTGGCGCAAGGCATCTCTCTGGTCACCCAGGTGGTGATGCGCCGCGGCGACCGGCTGTATCTCAATGACGGCATTTACGGCAGCTTCGACGAGCAGCGCTTCCTCAGCTTCGACGAGGATTACCCGCCCAGCGGCATCACCCTGGACGCCAGGGGCAAGGCGAAAATCCTTTCCGGCGAGAAACGCCCTTTCCGCGCCTATGGCCCGACCTGCGACAGCGCCGATGTGCTGCCGCGCCCGGTGATGCTGCCCGACAGCATCGCCACCGGCGACTTTGTGCTGTTCGACGCCATGGGCGCCTATACCGTGTCGTCACGTTCGAACTTCAACGGATACTACCCTGACGGATGGGCTGTTATCGGCGCATAATTTACGATGCGTTAAGCATCTCGCCACGCATTGCCCCGATTTTCATTGCCAACGAAACGTTAAACTTCCTGAGCGACCATGGTGGAAAGGATTTCACCATGTCCGCATCGCAAAAGCTGTCGCATCTGCTGCAACTTGCCGACCAGGGTCCGGCCTTGCGCGCCGCGCTGGCCGAGGAAGTGGCCGAACTACTGATCGCCTGGCCGTCCGACTATCCCGACTCCATGCGCGGCATCTGCGAGACGCTGCTGGCCAAGGCGGCGCGCGATATCGACGCCGCCACCCGCACCCGCCTTCGGGTGCAGCTCTATTCCGATCCGGAACTGACGGCCCGCGTGCTGCCGCGCGAATCCGCTTCGCAAAACCTGGTCGCCGCCGCCCGGAGCGGCGCGTTGCAGGATGCGCTGGCGGAAAGCCTGGGCGTGGAACCGCGCATGGCGCAGCAGATTCTGGACGATGAATCCGGCGCCGCGCTGGCGGTGGCCTGCAAGGGCGCCCATATCGACCGCGCCGCCTTCTCCGCCCTTGCGCTTCTGACCCGGCCGGGCCGCGACCGCAGAAACGCCTATGCGGTGCTGGACGCCTATGACGCCATGCCGATCAGCGAAGCCACCCGCGTGCTGCGCGGCTGGCGCGAACCGTCGGCCAAGGCCCACGCCGCCGCCTAATTCCGGTTTTCGGAATTCACGTCGTGGCGTTCGCGGGTCTTTAGAAACTTCACATTGGGGAAACGGTCGGTGACATAGCCGATTTCCCAGGCGCTCTTGGCCAGGAAGACCGGCGCGCCGTCGCGGTCGGTGGCCATGCCACCCCGGTTGGCGGCGGCGAATTTCTCGATCTCGGCTTCCGAACCCTGCAGCCAGCGGGCGCTGTCATAGGGGGAGGCTTCCAGGTCGGCGTCCAGGTCATATTCCGCCACCAGCCGCGACTTCAGCACGTCCAGCTGCAGCATGCCCACCACGCCCACGATCCATTGCGAACCGATCGCCGGCTTGAACACCTGGGTGACGCCCTCTTCCGCGAGACTCTCCAGCGCACGGGCCAGATGCTTCTGCTTCATGGGATCGCCCAGCCGCACCCGGCGCAATATTTCCGGCGCGAAATTGGGAATGCCGGTGAAGACCACGCTGCCCGATTCCGACAGCGTGTCGCCGACCCGCAGCACGCCATGGTTGGGAATGCCGATAATGTCGCCGGGCCAGGCCTCGTCCACCGTCTCGCGCTCGGAGGCGAAGAACAGGATGGGATTGTGCACCCCGATGGTCTTGCCGGTACCCGACTGTTTCAGCTTCATGTTGCGCTTGAATTCGCCCGAGGCCAGCCGCAGGAACGCAACCCGGTCGCGGTGGTTGGGGTCCATGTTGGCCTGCACCTTGAAGACAAAACCGGTAACTTCCTTGTCGCCGGGCTGGGCGGCACGGCCCAGCGCGGGCTGGTCGCGCGGCGGCGGCGCATACTTGGCCAGTGCGTCCAGCAGCTCGGCCACGCCGAAATTCTTCAGCGCCGAGCCAAAATAGACCGGCGAGAGATGGCCTTCGCGGTAGGTAGCGAGGTCGAACATCGGCAGGCCTTCGCGCGCCAGGCTGACATCCTCGTCCAGCTTGGCTTTCAGCTCGGCATCCAGCGTGCCGTTGTTGAAAGCAATGAACTTTCCATCGGCCAGACTCTGCACACCCTTGAAATTCTGCCCCATGCCCGCCGGCCACATCATGGGCGCGGTCTCGATCTGCAGCTGGTCGGAAATCTCGTCCAGCAGCTCGAATGGATCGCGCGCTTCCCGGTCCATCTTGTTGACGAAGGTCATGATGGGAATGTCGCGCAGCCGGCAGACCTCGAACAGCTTGCGGGTCTGGGCCTCGATGCCCTTGGCGGCGTCGATCACCATCACGGCCGAATCCGCCGCCGTCAGGGTGCGATAGG
>CANKIV010000257.1 GCA_947482125.1 Alphaproteobacteria bacterium | reverse complement strand
TCATCGGTCTTGGGAATGCGATGGGCTGAATGCGGATCGGATTTACCCTCAAGCTCAATCCCGACAGAATCGCCGAATATGACGAGTCGCACCGCACTGTCTGGCCGGAGATGCTGGCGCTGCTTAAGCAAAGCGGCATCTCGCAATATTCCATCTTCCGGCGCGACGCCGAACTCTTCCTCACCTTCACCTGCGACGATTTTGAAAAGACCTGGTCCGAGATCGAGAAAAGCCCGGTCAATGCCCGCTGGCAGCAGGCGATGGCGCCCTTTTTCGCCCCCATGGGCGAACGCCGGCCTGGTGAGCGCTTTCCCATGTGGCAGGAAGTATTCTATCTGGACTGATGATGCTGGACGGTGATTACGATTATATCGTTGTGGGCGCGGGCTCGGCGGGCTGCGTGCTGGCCAATCGGCTGTCGGCCGACCCCGCCAAGCGCGTCCTGCTGCTGGAAGCGGGTGGCCACGACGACTGGATCTGGTTTCACATTCCGGTGGGCTATCTCTACCTGATCGGCAATCCGCGCAGCGACTGGATGTTCGAGACCGTGGCGGAGCCGGGCCTGAACGGCCGCAAGCTCAACTATCCGCGCGGCAAGGCCATCGGCGGCTCCTCCAGCATCAATGCCATGCTCTCCATGCGCGGCCAGGCCGGGGATTACGATCACTGGCGGCAGCTGGGACTGACGGGCTGGGGCTGGAACGATGTCGCGCCGGTGTTCAGGAAACTGGACCGGCATTTCCTGGGCGATACCGAGCATCACCGCGCCGATGGCGAATTGTCGGTGGAAGAACCCAGGGTGCGCTGGGAGATACTCGACAAGATCGTGGAGGCTGGCGAGGAAATCGGCATTCCCACAAGCGCAGATCCCAACACCGGGGACAATGAAGGCAGCTATTATTTCCATGTCAACCAGAAGCGCGGCCGGCGCTGGTCGGCGGCGCGCGGGTTCCTCAAGCCGGTGCTGCATCGGCCCAACCTGCGGCTGGTAACCGACGTGCAGGTCGAGCGCGTATTGTTCGACGGAAAGCGCGCCGTGGGCGTGCGCTATCGCCAGGACAATCAGGTTTTCGAGGCGAAGGCCAAAGGTGAGGTGTTGCTGTCGTCGGGCGCCATCGGGTCGGTACAGATACTGCAGCGTTCCGGCGTCGGCCCCGGCGCGTGGTTGAACCAGGCGGGCATCCCGCTGCGGCATGCGCTGGACGGCGTGGGCCAGAACCTGCAGGACCATCTGCAACTGCGCGCCATGTATCATGTGAAGGGGGTCAAAACCCTCAATGAGATCTATTATTCGCTGCTGGGGCGTCCCTGGATGGCGCTGCAGTATGCGCTTGCGAGGCGCGGGCCGATGACCATGGCGGCGTCGCAGCTTTGCATGGTCACCCGCTCCGACGCGTCGCAGGAACGCGCCAATGTGCAATGGCATATCCAGCCCCTGTCGCTGGACCGTTTCGGCACGCCGCTGCACCGCTTCCCGGCCATCACCGTCAGCCCCTGCAACCTGCGTCCCAGTTCGCGCGGCACGGTACGGATCACGTCGGCGGCGATGGATGCGCGGCCCGAGATTGCGCCCAATTACCTGTCCACCGACGAAGACCGCCGCATCGCTGCCGACTGCCTCCGGCTGACCCGAAAGTTGATGGCGCAGCCGGCACTGGCGCCTTATCACCCGGAGGAGTTCCGTCCGGGACCCGAGGTGGGCAATGGCGATACGGAACTGGCCCATGCGGCGGGTGATATCGGCACCACCATCTTCCACCCCGTCGGTACGGCGAAAATGGGCCTGGCCAGCGATCCGTTCGCGGTGGTGGATGAGCGGCTGCGGGTGCATGGCCTCTCAAATCTGCGGGTGATCGATGCCTCGGTGATGCCGACCATCACCTCCGGCAATACCAACACCCCCACCATCATGATCGCCGACAAGGGCGCATCGATGGTGATCGAAGATGCGCTTACGTCACCGGCGCGGGGTTAAACAGCGTCAGATCGTTGTGCAGGCCCCAATGGTCTGCCCATACCTTCTTGCGGCCGCTGGCGACGTCCAGCATCAGCTGGAACAGTTCCCAGCCCACCTGTTCGATGGTCTTTTCGCCGGTGGCGATGGGCCCGGCATCCAGGTCAATCAGGTCTTTCCAGCGTGTCGCCAGCTCGCTGCGGGTGGCGACCTTGATCACCGGCACAGCGGCCAGGCCGTAAGGCGTGCCGCGTCCGGTGGTGAAGACATGCAGGTTCATGCCGGACGCCATCTGCAGGGTGCCGCAGACGAAATCGCTGGCGGGGGTGGCGGCGAACACCAGTCCGCGCTGGCGCACCTTTTCGCCCGGGGCCAGCACGGCATTGATGGCGCTGGTGCCGGACTTGGCCACCGAGCCTAATGATTTCTCGATGATGTTGGACAGGCCGCCCTTCTTGTTGCCGGGGGTGGTGTTGGCCCCGCGATCGACGCCGCCCTGCTCAAGATAGGAATCGTACCATTTCATTTCGCGCACCAGCGCGTCGGCAACCTCCTTGGTGGCGGCACGCGGTGTCAGCAGATGAATGGCGTCGCGCACTTCGGTGACTTCGGAGAACATCACCGTCGCTCCGGCCCGCACCAGAAGGTCGGCGCAGAAGCCCAGTGCCGGATTGGCGGTCAGCCCCGAAAAGGCATCGCTGCCGCCGCACTGCATGCCCACGATCAATTCGGCGGCCGGCACGGTTTCGCGTTGGCGCTTGTTCAAAATCTTCAGCCGGTCTTCAACCATGGCCATGATGCCGTCGATCATGGCGCCGAAGCCGACAAAGGCCTCGTCCTGCATCCGCAAGGTGTTGTTGCTTTCCTGACCCTTGGGCAACAGCCGCTCGGGCACCAGCTTTTCGCAGCCCAGCCCGACCACCAGCACTTCGCCGCCGAAATTGGGGTTGCGTGCCAGATTCTGCAGGGTGCGGATCGGAACCACGGCCTGGGGCGCGTTGATCGCCACGCCGCAGCCATAGGCATGGGTCAGCACCACCACGTCGTCGACATTGGGATATTTGGGCAGCAGTTCGGCCTTGATGCGCTTCAGCGCGAATTCCATGGTGCCGGACACGCATTGCACGCTGGTGGACACCGCCAGGATATTCTTGGTCCCGACGGTGCCGTCGGCATTGCGATAGCCTTCAAACGTGTATCCGGTCAGCGGCTCGGGCGTGGCGGGCGGGCGGGTCGCCATTTCCAGCTGGTCGAGCGGCGGGGCAGTGCCCATCACCACATTGTCTTCATTGATCCAGTCGCCGCGTTTGATGTCACCCTTGGCGGTGCCGATCACTTCGTTGTAGCGGATGATGTTGCGGCCATCGGCGATGTCGGACAGCGC
>CANKIV010000256.1 GCA_947482125.1 Alphaproteobacteria bacterium | reverse complement strand
TGGCTCATATTGACGTGATCGTTGGGATGTACCGGCTTCTTGGAGCCCATCACCCCGCCCAGCATCTCGATGGCGCGGTTGGAGATCACTTCATTGGCGTTCATGTTGGACTGGGTGCCCGAACCGGTCTGCCATACCACCAGCGGGAAATGCTCGTCCAGCTTGCCGTCGATCACTTCCTGGGCGGCGGCCACAACCGTCTCGCCGATCTGCTTGTCGAGGCCCCCCAGCGCCATGTTGGTCTGCGCGGCGGCCTGCTTGACGATGCCCAGGGCGCGGATGATGGACGCCGGCTGCTTTTCCCAGCCGATCTTGAAATTGCCCAAGGATCGCTGGGCCTGCGCGCCCCAGTAGCGGCTGGCGTCAACTTCAATCGGGCCGAAGGTGTCGGTTTCGGTGCGGGTCTTTGTCATGTGCGGAAAACTTCGAAGTTATTTTTTGCGGCCAATTACTTCTTGCGGAACGAATCCAGGCTGACCACTTCGCCGGGCGCGGGCTTTTCGGCCGGCTTGGCGTCCGGTTCGGCGGCTTCCTCTTGCGCCTTTTCGGGCGGATTGTTCGGCACCATCACCGGCCCGGTGGCGGGCTTGGCGACGTCGCCCTCGGCGCGGAACTGCAGGCCGAACTGCACGCCGGGGTCGAAAAAGGCGGTCAGGGCATTGAAGGGAATGTGCAGCGGCGCCGGCAGCTTCTTGAAGGTCAGCGTCACCTCGAAATAATCGTCCTTCACCTTCAGCGCCCAATACTGGTGCTGGATGATGATGGTCATTTCCTCGGGATACTGCTCCTTGAGGAAGTCCGGAATGTCCACACCATCGGCGTGGGTTCGGAAGGTCAGGTAAAAATGGTGCGCGCCGATCAGGCCGGACTTCTCGATGCGGCGCAATGCGTCGCGCACGACGCCGCGTAGCGCCGCATCGGTCAATGCCTGATAGCCAATAAAGTCTTTTGCCATATGGCTCGCAGACTATGCGGGGAAATCCCCAAGTCAATTGCGGCAACAGGCCCGAAATGCGTCCGCCGGCTCAAATTGACGCAATTGCGAAGGAAAAAGGAACCGGACCGGCATAAACGCCGTTGTGAATAAGCCGTGCCATCAGTTGCTTGGGGTTTTGGTCATGAAAATCGCGCAAATCGCCCCTCTGGTGGAGAGTGTCCCGCCCACCCTCTATGGCGGGACCGAGCGGGTGGTGTCCTGGCTGACCGAGGAACTGGTGGCCCAGGGCCATGAAGTGACGCTTTTTGCGTCAGGTGATTCTCAAACCTCTGCCCAATTGGTACCCATTGTGCCCCGGTCGCTGCGCCTGGACGGCATCCACAACAGCACACCTTACAACCTCATCATGCTCGATCAGGTGGCGGCCCGCCGCGCCGAGTTCGACGTGCTGCATTTCCATATCGATTTTTTCCACTATCCGCTGTTCCGCCGCATGGCCCACAAGACACTGACCACATTGCATGGCCGCCAGGACCTGCCGGAACTCCCAGCCCTCTATCGCGCCTTTCCGAACATGCCGCTGGTGTCCATTTCCAACCATCAGCGCACTCCCGTGCCGCCGGTGAACTGGATGGGCACCGTCTATCACGGCCTGCCCAACCGCCTGCTCAAGGAAGGCAAGGGCGAGGGCGGGTATCTGGCGTTTCTGGGGCGCATCTGTCCCGACAAGGGACCGCTGGAAGCCATCGAGATCGCCCGCCGCGCCGGCATGATGTTGAAGATGGCAGCCAAGGTCGATCCTGCCGACCAGAAATATTTCGACGAACAGGTGAAGCCGGTGCTGGACGCCAGCCCCCATGTCGAATTCATCGGCGAGATCAATGACGCCCGCAAACCCGAATTCCTCGGCAACGCCCGGGCCCTGCTGTTTCCCATTTCCTGGCCCGAACCCTTCGGTCTGGTGATGATCGAGTCCATGGCCTGCGGCACGCCGGTGATCGCCTTCAACTGCGGCTCGGTGCCGGAGATCATGGAAAACGGGTTGACCGGCTTTGTGGTCGAGGGCGTGGACGAGGCGGTGGCGGCGGTGAAGAAGCTCGACACGCTGCTGCGCCCCGCCATCCGCTCGCGCTTCGAGGAACGCTTCAGTGTCGGCGCCATGGCGCGTGACTATGTCCGGATTTACGAGAAACTGGCCGCGTCGGGGGAGTTTTGCGCCGTCGCGGCGGAATGATTTCATAAGGAGCGAAAGCATGGAGGCAATGATCCTCCCAGGCTCGCCGGACGATATTTCGACTTTCTATATTCAGGCAACGGAATCCATCCAGCAGCGCTGGCCGCGCACGCTCAAGCAGGGCGATACCTTCGCCCTGTTCGATGCCCTGGGCGATGTCATCGATCCCGGGATGACGCCCGGCGGCGTCTTCCACAATGACACGCGGTACCTGTCAGGCATGCAGCTGCTGATCGACGGCCAGCGGCCGCTGCTGCTGTCTTCGTCCGTTGAAAACGACAACGTCATCCTGACGGTGGACCTCACCAATCCTGATATCTACCAGGGCAATGCCATCGTGCTGCCGCGCGAAACCCTGCATGTGCGGCGCTCCAAGTTCCTCTGGGATGGCACCTGTCACGAGCGCATTGCCGTCCACAATTTCGACGCGCGCGCCCAGACCTGCTGGCTGAGCCTGAACTTCGCCGCCGATTTCGCCGACCTGTTTGAAATCCGCGGCATGCACCGCCCGGCGCGCGGCGAGATCACGACGGCGGTGGTGGGGGGCGCCAAGACCATTTTCCGCTATGTCGGGCTGGACCAGGTCGAGCGGCGCAGCGAGGTGAGCTTTGAGCCGGCGCCCAGCCGGCTTACGAAGAACCAGGCGACGTACCAGCTGAAGCTTGAGCCCGGCGGACAGGCCGCCATCATCGTCACGGTCCGTTGCACCAACAGCACCCAGAAGCGCGGCGAGGGCGGCGAATTCTCGCACTGCTATCGCGCGGCGCGGCGGGGCGCGAGCCGCGCCTGCAGCCTGGGCGGCAGCGTCACCTCCAGCAACGAACTTGCCAATCGCATGCTGCACCGGGCCGGCGCGGACATTTCCATGCTGATCACCGACACGCCGCAGGGGCCTTATCCCTATGCCGGCACGCCCTGGTTCTCCACGCCGTTCGGGCGCGACGGCCTGATCACCGCCTTGCAGATGCTGTGGCTTGATCCATCGCTGGCCAGGGGCGTGCTGCAATATCTGGCTGCGCACCAGGCGACCGCGCTGGACGAGCGCGCCGATGCCGAGCCCGGCAAGATCCTGCATGAGACGCGGGCCTGCGAGATGGCGGTGCTGGGCGAGGTGCCGTTCGGCCATTATTACGGCAGCGTCGATTCCACGCCGCTATTCGTGCTGCTGGCGG
>CANKIV010000255.1 GCA_947482125.1 Alphaproteobacteria bacterium | reverse complement strand
CAGTCGCGCGAGCATCCCGCGCCGCACGACCGCATCGAGGGGCTGGAATTCCTCGACAAGGTGATCGACATCGACCAGAGCCCGATCGGCCGTACCCCGCGCTCCAATCCCGCCACCTATACCGGCGCCTTCACGCCCATCCGCGACTGGTTCACCGAACTGCCGGAAGCCAAGGCGCGCGGCTATGCCCCCGGCCGCTTCAGCTTCAACGTCAAGGGCGGGCGCTGCGAGGCCTGCCAGGGCGATGGCGTCATCCAGATCGAGATGCACTTCCTGCCCGACGTTTATGTGAAGTGCGATGTCTGCGACGGCAAGCGCTACAACCGCGAGACGCTGGAAGTGAAATTCCGCGACCGCTCGATCAGCGACGTGCTGGACATGACCATCGAGGCCGGCGCCGAACTGTTCAAGGCGGTGCCATCCATCGCCGACAAGCTGGAAACCCTCAAGCGTGTGGGCCTGGGCTATATTTCGATCGGCCAGCAGGCCACCACCCTGTCGGGCGGCGAGGCGCAGCGCGTCAAGCTGTCCAAGGAATTGTCACGCCGCGCCACCGGGCGCACGCTCTATATCCTGGACGAGCCGACCACGGGCCTGCATTTCCATGACGTCAAGAAGCTGCTGGAAGTGCTGCAGGAGCTGGTGGACCAGGGCAATACCGTGGTGGTGATCGAGCACAATCTGGAAGTCATCAAGACCGCCGACTGGATCGTGGATCTGGGTCCCGAAGGCGGGGATGGCGGCGGCGAGATCATCGCCAGCGGCACGCCCGAGGATGTGGCGAAGAATGCCCGCTCCTATACCGGCCAGTATCTGAAGCCCTTGCTGAAAAACGCGGCGTCGGCAAGGAAACTGCGCGCCGCCGAATAGGTTCTCAGGCCTCGATGGAGATCGAGGGCTCATCCTTCAAGGCCCGCCACGCCGAAACACTGGCGCTGGAAAACAGGCCGATCAGCAGCGGTGAAATCAGGAAACCCAGTCCGCTGACCAGCGGCAGGGCTTCGCGCGCCCTGAGCAGGCCGGCCATCAGCCGCATCTGTTCAGTGCCGGCCGCCGCGGCGGGCATGCGCCCGGCAAGGCCCATCTGCACAATCATGAGCAGGAGCAGCAAGGGGCCGAACACGCCGGCGAGAATGGCGAGCAGCCGCCAGAAATTGCCGGACGACAGCTGCCAGGAACGCCGCAACACCGGCACGCTTTCCGCCGCGGAGATCGCGGGCAGCAAGGCAAGGAAACGCGGAACGGCCAGCAGCACGACGCCATAGGCCAGCAGCACAAGGCCCGTCATGGCCGGTCCCGCTGTCCCGCCCGTCCCCAGGGCGGCGCTGCCGATCATGAAGAGCGGAATCACGAAGGCGAAGATCAGGCCTACCAGCGCGAGGAACGCCCGGAACATCCGCCATTCGGCGGCGCCGAAGGCAAAATGCGCCAGCGCCGGCGCGGTTCGCGTTCCCAGCGCCAGTTGAACCACCGCCACATACATCACCGCATGCAGCAGGAGCGCGGCCGCCATGTAGCCCAGCATCATCAGCATGCTGGGACCCAGCGCGGCCGCGTTGCCGCTCGCCATCGCCTCGATGACGTCGTTGTAGTAACGCTGGAAAGAGAAGAATCCGAGGATGGTGACCAGCACCATCGGAACCCAGATCAGCCCGATGATCCCGCCCAGATGGGTGGCGGTGAAGACATAGGCATCGCGGATCGTCGCGACGACCGGGACATGCCGCATCACGCGGCCTTAGAATTCATCAAACGGGCGCAGATCGTCGAACACCGGCGCCTGGGGCGCCGTCGCGTCATGCCACAGGCCCATGGCCCAGGCGGTCATGGCGGCGGCGACCGGCAGCTTGGCCAGGCCGGCCAGCGGCTCGGTCACAAAGGCCAGCTTGCGGCGCGGCACGAAGGCGGCAACGCCGATGGCGGCAGCCGCGAGCAGACCGGCACCCAGCGCCAGTCTTGCGTAATTGGTTCCCTTGCTGCCTTCAGCCATCGTCTTCCTGCCTGTTCTTCTACAAACTTATATGGGGCAGCTGCGCTGCCGTCATCAAGTCCGGCGCCTGTTTCAAACTTTCGCCGCCGCGTCGCGCAAAGGACACACCGGCCAGCCCATCATGCCATGTCAGTTCGCATGAAATCGTTAAAATCAGCGCCAAATTAAGGCGCGGGGCCGCGGCTAAAACCCCTGCCGCGCCCTGGTCCGCCGGGCGGAGATGACAAAAGGCCTGCTATCTTTTGGACAGCAGGCCTTCATCAAATCAGTCGAGACTGAAACGCGAATCGATTCGCCGTTACGGGGTGGTATTGGCGTTGCCGCCGCCAGCGCCCGTGGTCGTCGAGGACCCGAAGTTCTGCGTAGCAGGGTTCTTCCCGCTCTGGTCGGCAACAATGATGGCGACGCCAGCGAGAAGGCCGATGCCGGCCGCGCCAAGGATAATCGCGCCGGTTTCCGTCTGGGCCTTATTCACGCCAGCCGGCTTGCCGGGGACGAGAGCACCGTCGGTCGACGCGGCGAAAGCCGAGGAACCAAGAAGCACAGCCGCCGAAAACGCACCAACAACACTCTTATAAGAAAACATAGGCTCTCCCCCTTTATGTTGGGCGCATACTTCCTTGAAGCTTCAGCCCAAGTCAACCAGCCTTTCATAATTCCTTTTTGACTGTTGCCAAAAGGCTTTACCGCATCGCTCCTGGGGAAAAAGGGTACTCTTTTGTGTATGCCGAGGGGCCTCAAGAACCACGCAAAGTCCAGAATTGGCCCGGTTTTAGGACCATAGTCCTTTGCCCGAACCTTCGCCAACCTGCTAAGGCCTGCCCATGAGCACAAAACTGCATATCGTGGGCGGCGGCCTGGCCGGTTCGGAAGCCGCCTGGCAGGCTGCGGAGGCCGGCGCGGAGGTGATTCTCCATGAAATGCGCCCCGTAAGGGGTACCGACGCCCACCAGACTGATTCCCTGGCCGAGCTGGTCTGTTCCAACTCCTTCCGCTCCGACGATGCCCAGAACAATGCCGTCGGACTGCTCCATGAAGAGATGCGCCGCGCCGGATCGCTGGTGATGCGCGCCGCCGATGCCCACAAGCTGCCGGCGGGCGGCGCACTGGCGGTCGACCGGCATGGCTTTTCGGCCGCCGTGACCGAGGCGCTGGAGAATCACCCGCACGTACGCATTTCGCGCGAAGAAATCACCACCCTGCCCCCGCCCGAATGGGGCCGCGCCATCATCGCCACCGGGCCGCTGACCTCGGCCAGCCTGGGTGCCGCCATCGGCGAGGTCACCGGCCAGGACCAGCTCGCCTTCTTCGACGCCATAGCTCCCATCGTGCATCGCGAGTCGATCAACTTCGACATCGCCTGGTTTCAGTCGCGCT
>CANKIV010000254.1 GCA_947482125.1 Alphaproteobacteria bacterium | reverse complement strand
GCATCTGCAGCTCGTCGTTCAGCGCCTTCATCGCTTCGTAATTGAAGGTGTATTGCTGCTTGGGATTCTTGCTGGCCCAGATCAGGGTCTCATGGGCGTTGGTGAAGCGGCGGCCCTTGAAGTTGGGCATCGGGTTGGTCTTGCGCCACACCACATCGTTCAGGATCCAGAAGCCGAGGTCCTGCAGGATCGAACCGACGCGGAAGATATTGTGATAGGAGCCGATCACCCAGATCGCGCCATTGTCGCTCAGCACATGGCGGGCGGCGGTCAGCCAGTCGCGGGTGAACTTGTCATAGGCGGCAAAGCTGCCGAACTGGTCCCAGTGATCGTCCACCGCATCCACCTTGGACTGGTCGGGACGGTGCAGCTCGCCGCGCAATTGCATGTTGTAGGGCGGGTCGGCGAACACCAGATCGGCGCAGCCCGCAGGCAGCGCTTTCATGCGCTCGACGCAGTCGCCTTCGATGATCTGATCCAGCTTCAAAGAACCCATAAATCCCGCCCAAGTTATCAACAGCAGGATTCACAGTGATTCGCCGGGAGTCCCCGGTCAAGAGTCTTGTGGAATCAAAGCGTTATGAATTGAGTCCCCGGATTCGTCCCCATACAAGATGTGGTGTACCGGGGAAAAAGATCTGCGGTGATGGACGGTAATGCCATGGGCGCGCAGCCCGGACAGGTGTTCGGGCGTGCCATAGCCCTTGTTCTGCCGCCAGCCATAGACCGGATGGTTCTCATGCAGCAGCGCCATCAGCCGGTCGCGCGTCACCTTGGCGATGATTGAGGCCGCCGCGATCGAAACGCTGCGGCTGTCGCCCTTGACCAGCGTCTCGCATTTGCAGGGCAAAGCGGGCGCATCATTGCCGTCCACCAGCGCGAAGGCCGCCGGTATCGACAAGGCGCGCACCGCACGCGCCATGGCCAGATGCGTGGCCTGGCGGATATTGACCAGGTCGATTTCCTCCACACCGGCTTCGCCCACGCCCACCGCCACCGCCATTTCCATGATGCGGGGATAGAGTGTTTCGCGGTCTTCCTCGCTGAGAAGCTTGGAGTCGTTGAGGCCCTTGGGAATCCGCGACCGGTCCAGGATCACCGCCGCCGCCACCACCGGCCCGGCCAGCGGGCCGCGCCCGGCTTCGTCCACGCCGCAGATCGGGCCGGCCATGGTCTTCAGCAGACGGGACTCATAGATGTAATGCGGCATGGTGCTTTATAGCGCGGCCTGCCGCCGGTCACAGACGGGAAAAACGCGCTTTCCACACAAAGAGCGTGAAGATAACGGCTACCGGAGGCGCAATCTGGGAGTTGAGGAACTTCACGGCGTGCGGCGACAATTGCAGGCCCATATCCACGAAGGGCAGGACCGCCAGAACCGGCAGGAACCCGACTGCCAGCAGGCTCCACATGATCCAGCGCATGCGCTGCTCGCCCGCCCGCAGGCGGCGCACGATATGGACGGAAAAGCCGTCATCGCGGACAGGCGCAAGCGGCTGGTTCAGAAGATCGTCGATACTCATGGTGCGTGATCCTTGAGCAGAGTTTTGAGTTTTTCGCGCCCCCGCGCAACATGCGACTTCAGGGTTCCCAGCGGCACTTTCATGACCTCGGCGGCTTCCTCATGCGGCATGCCCAGGGCGAAACACAAAGTCAGGGCGGAGCGTTCCGGCGGTCGAAGCAGGGACATCGCCTTTTCCAGGTCCAGCTTCAGGCCCGGATCGCATTCGGGCGCGACGCGCTCGTCCATCTCGTCGAGCGGTTCCAGCTTGCGCTTGCGGGTTTCCATCAGGAAGCGCGACCAAGCGATGGCATAGAGCCAGCCGGTGAAGGAACCATGGCCCTGGAATTGTGCGATCTTGCGGTGCGCTTCCAGGAAGGTCTCCTGCGCCAGATCGTCCGCCAGCGCATGATTGCCGCGCGTCAGCCGGCGCAGGTAACCGCGCAGGGCGGACTGATGCTCGCGCACCAGCAGGCCGAAAGCCGCGGCGTCACCCGCCGCGGCCAGGCGCAGGGCGCCTGAACTGTTCATTCATGGGTCCGCAGGAATTTGGCGATCAGCAGGCAGGCGATGCCGATGCTGAAAGGAAAGGCGCTGATGAAGGGCAGGAAGCGCTGATCCGTATCCGTCACCTGCCAGGTGATCAGGGCGGAAAAGAAAATCAGCAGCGCGATGCCGGCCGCCACGCAAATCACCCCCGCCACCATGAAGCCGCGCCAGTCATACAGCTTGCGCGCTTCCAGCAGGCCGGGCGGGATCGGCTGGGCCTTTTCGATGAAACTCTCGATCAGGGCAATCTTTCTTGCCTGGGTATAGTGATTGCCGATGATGCCTGCGACGGCGATGGTGCCGATCACCACCCAGAAAATCCCTCCTACGTCCATCAGACAACTCCTGCGCAAATTCCCTTACAGGATGCTGGCAGGGGGCCCTTTGGATGCAAGCCCCTAAAATAAGGCCAGCTGGTCCCCGGCCCGGGCCGGGCGGCGGAATTTGTGGACCGCCAGGGGGGCGGTGGGGCGGTTCAGGCCCAGCCGCTTCACCCCCATGTGGAAGCGCCGCGCCATCACTTCGGCATAGGGGCCGGTGCCCTTCATGCGGGTGTTCCAGTTGGCGTCATAATCCTTGCCGCCGCGCATCTGGCGCACCAGCGCCATCACATGTTGGGCCCGGTCGGGCACATTCACGTCCAGCCATTCGCGGAACAGGTCCTTGATCTCGAGTGGCAGGCGCAGCAGCACATAACCGGCCGAGCGCGCGCCATGGCCCGCCGCCGCCGACAGCACCGACTCCATCTCATGGTCGTTCAGCGCCGGAATGGCGGGGGCGAACATCACACCGGCAGGCACGCCCGCATCGGTCAGGCCCTGGATGGCCTGCAGCCGCCGCGACGGCGTTCCGGCGCGCGGCTCCATGGCGCGGGCGAGGCGGCGGTCCAGGGTGGTGATCGAGAGCGCCGCCTTGGCCAGGCCCATGCTGGCCATCTCCGACAGGATATCGAGATCGCGCAATATCAGCGGGCTTTTGGTGACGATGGCGACGGGATGACGGAAGTCGCGCAGCACCTCGAGTATCTGGCGCGTGATCCGCATCTTCTTTTCCAGCGGCTGGTAGGGATCGGTGTTGGTGCCCATGGCGATGACCTTGGGCACATAGCCCGGCGCGCTCAGCTCCTTGGCCAGCAGCGCCGCCGCATTCGGCTTGGCGAACAGCCGGGATTCAAAATCCACCCCCGGCGACATGCCGAGATAGGCGTGGCTGGGCCGGGCGAAGCAATAGACGCAGCCATGCTCGCAGCCGCGATAGGGATTGATCGACTGGTCGAAGGAAATGTCCGGCGACTGGTTGCGGGTGATGATGGTGCGGGTGGCGTCGTGGACGACTTCGGTGCGGATGGGAGCAGGGG
>CANKIV010000253.1 GCA_947482125.1 Alphaproteobacteria bacterium | reverse complement strand
GTAGTGCGGGGGGCATGAAAGCCCCGCTCACGCCGCCGCATGATTGCCCGCTCTGCCCGCGTCTGGTGGCGTTTCGCCAGGCCAACCGCGTCAAGTATCCCGACTGGTTCAACGGACCTGTGCCCAGCTTCGGACCGCTGACGGCGCGCATCCTGATCGCTGGCCTGGCGCCGGGACTGCAGGGCGCCAACCGCACCGGACGTCCCTTCACCGGCGACTGGGCCGGGGACCTGCTCTACGCCACCCTGCTCAAGCATGGCCTGGCGAAGGGCGTCTATGACGAACGCATAGACGATACGCTGGAGCTGGTGGACTGCCGCATCGCCAATGCGGTGCGCTGCGTGCCCCCGCAGAACAAGCCCGAGCTATCGGAAATCAAGACCTGCCGCCAGTTCCTGATATCGGAACTGGACACGCTGCCGAACGTGAAAGTGATCCTGGCGCTGGGCAAGATCGCGCATGACAGCGTGCTGACCACGCTGGGCGCAAAGATCAGCGCGCATCCGTTCCAGCATGGTTCAGTTTATGAGATCGGAAAGTTCAAGCTGATTTCGAGCTATCACTGCTCGCGTTACAATACCAACACAAGAAGGCTCACCACCGAGATGTTCGAGGACGTGGTCGGCAAGGCGAAATCCCTAGCCCTTGTCCCGTAGCAACCGCGCCTTGTCGCGCGCCCAGTCGCGTTCCTTCTCGGTCTCGCGCTTGTCGTGCAGTTTCTTGCCCTTGGCGACGCCCAGTTCCAGCTTGGCCTTGCCCTTGGCGTTGAAATAGAGCTTCAGCGGGATCAGCGTCATGCCTTCGCGCTGGATCGCGGCGGCCAGGCGCTGGGCCTCGCGCTTGTGCACCAAGAGCTTGCGGGTGCGCTTGGGTTCGTGATTGAAGCGCGAGGCTTGGGTGTATTCGGGGATATAGGAATTCACCAGCCACAGCTCGCCATCCTTGGCGTGGGCGTAAGACTCCCCGATGGTGGTCTTGCCGCTTCGCAGGCTCTTGACCTCCGAACCCATCAGCATGATTCCGGCTTCAAGGGTCTCCCCGATCGCATAGGCGTAGCGCGCCTTGCGGTTGTCGGCGATGATCTTGAAACCGTCTTCTTTCTTTTTGGCCATTTAGACTTTGAAGCCAGCGCCCTGCATCGCCGCCTTCACCTGGGCGCGCGCGCTTTCGCTGGCTTCCACCAGCGGCAGGCGCACATCGGCGCTGCAAAGGCCCAGCAGCGAAGCGGCATACTTCACGGGCGCCGGGCTGGTCTCGCAGAACAGCGCGTCATGCAGCGGCATCAGCCGGTCCTGGTATTCGCGCGCCTTGGCATAGTCGCCCGCGGCGCAGGCCGCCTGGAATTCGGCACACAGGCGCGGCGCGATGTTGGAGGTCACCGAGATGCAGCCCGACCCGCCATGGGCGTTGTAGCCCAGCGCGGTGCCATCCTCGCCCGAGATCAGCAGCCAGTCCTTGCCGCAGGCCAGGCGCTCGCGGCTGGGGCGCATCAGGTCGGCGGTCGCGTCCTTCACCCCGATGATATTCTTGTGCTTGCACAGGCGCACCATGGTCTCGACGCTGATGCCCACCACCGCCCGACCCGGGATATTGTAAAGAATGATCGGAATATCCACGGCATCGGCAACGGCCATGAAGTGGCGATACTGCCCTTCCTGGGTCGGCTTGTTGTAATAGCCGGTCACATGCAGGACGGCATCGCAGCCGACCTCCCTGGCATGCCGGGTGCGCATGATGGCTTCGTCGGTCGAATTGGAGCCGGCGCCAGCGATCACCGGCACCCGCCCCTTCGCCTCTTCGACGCAGATCTCGATCACCCGGGCATGTTCGTCATGGCTCAGGGTCGGCGATTCGCCGGTGGTGCCGCAGGGAACCAGGCCCTGGGTTCCTTCGGCGATCTGCCAGTTCACCAGCTTGCGGAATGCCGCTTCATCCACCTTGCCGTCCTTGAACGGGGTGATCAGGGCGGTGATGGAGCCTTTGATGCGGTCGCGGATGCTGGCCATGGTCGAGTTCCAGTTTTTTCTTATGGGACCGGTCACATTTATGCCGGAAGACGGGTCCCATTATGGCCTTCCCGGCGGCACTCCGTCTAAGCTGATCCAATCTTTTCAACAAGCTATCGCCTGAAATAATGACCATTCCCTTTTTGCGTGCCTGCCTCTTTTCCACCACCCTGATCGCCGGGGGTGCCGCCTTGTCTTATTCTTGGGCGCAGACACTCCCCGCAGGCCTCTCCCGCAGCGGCGATGTGGTGATGATGCAGCCCATCCCCGACGCCACGGGCGGCGCCGGCACGGGGCTTTCCTCCGCCCGGCCCAACCGGCTGAAATTCCTCACCCCGCCGGAGCATGACCTGTTCAGCCGGGCCTTCGACGCGGCGGTGCGGGGCGACTGGGTGGCGGCGCGCAACCTGGCCGCCCAGGGCCAGAACAGCACCGCCAAGCGCCTGCTGGAATGGCGCTATGCGCTGGACCGGAACAGCGGTGCGACATTCGCCGAGATCGACGCAGTCATCAAAGACACCGACGCCAGGGGCGCGGCCGCCTGGCCGCTCCGAGGCACCCTGCAGGCCCGCGCCGAGGCAATGATCACGCCTGACATGGGCGCGAGCGCCATCGTGGCGTGGTTCGCCGGCAAAAATCCCAATTCCAGCATCGGCAAGATCCGGCTGGGCGAAGCGCTGGTGGCGACCGGCGACAAGACGCGCGGCGCAGCCCTGATCCGGTCGGGATGGATCGAGGGCAGCTTCGACTCCGCCACCGAACTGGACATCGCGCAGAAGGACGCCGCCCACCTGTCCCCGGAAAGCGACCGCGCCCGGCTGGACAATCTGCTGTGGCGGGGCGAGACGACGGCGGCGCGGCGCCTGATCTCCCGGGTCAGCGAACCCACCGCCGACATTGCCAATGCCCGCATCGCCCTGACGGCCGGCCTTGCCAAGGCGCAGAGCGCGCTGAGCAAGGTGGCCGATTCCAGCGATCCCAGTCTCTTGTTCGACTGGTCGCGCGCCCTGCGGCTGGCGGACCGAGACAGCGAAGCCGCCGCCATGCTGCTGCGCGTGCCTGCGGCGCCGATGGTCAGGGACCGCGCCGCGCGCTGGTGGAACGAGACGGCCATACAGGCGCGGGCAGCGCTCAGCGGCGGCAATCCCCGACTGGCACTCCAACTGGTCCAGCATGCGGGCTTTTCCAGCGGCGACCAGAATGCGGAGCAGCACTTCCTGGCAGGCTTCATCGCCTTGCGCTTCCTGAAAGAACCCGCCGCCGCGCTGGACCATTTCCGCAAGCTGGAGGCGGGAGTCGCACGCCCCCTCAGCAAGAGCCGTGCCCTGTACTGGCAGGGCCGCGCCCTGGAGGCCCAGGGGGACACAACAGCGGCACTGTCGCGCTACCGCGCCGCCGCAGCTTGGCCAGAGACATTCTACGGT
>CANKIV010000252.1 GCA_947482125.1 Alphaproteobacteria bacterium | reverse complement strand
TGATCAAGTTCGAAGTCGACGACTTCCGCAAGCAGTGCCTGCTGAACGGCTGGGACGATATCGGCCTGACCATGCGCAATGAGGACAAGATCACGTCCTTTGAGGCGCAGCAGAAGACCCAGACGCCCTGGCTTTAGGAACGTTGGCGCAGGCCAACGACCAAATAAGAAGACGGATTTCTCAAAATGAACGAATACAAGCTGCTTCTGCTGCCGGGTGACGGCATCGGTCCCGAAGTTCTGGACGCCACCATGCGCGTGGTCGGCTGGTACGGCCAGAAGGGCCTTCCCTACAAGACAGAGGAAGCGCTGCTGGGCGGGGCCGCGATCGATGCCACCGGCCGGCCCGATCCTGACGAGACCTTCGTGAAGGCGATTGCCGCCGATGCGGTGCTGATGGGGTCGGTGGGCGGTCCCAAGTGGGACGGGCTGCCGTTTGAAAAGCGCGCCGAGCGCGGGCTGCTGCGCGTGCGCAAGGACATGGGCGTGTACGCCAACCTGCGTCCGGCGCTGTGCTTTGACGCGCTGAAGGATGCCTCGACTCTCAAGCCGGAAATCGTTTCGGGCCTCGACATCCTGATCGTGCGCGAACTGATGGGCGGCGTCTATTTCGGCGAGCCCAAGGAAACCACCACCCTGCCGGACGGCCAGAAGCGCGCCGTGGATACCGGCGTCTACACCACCAGCGAGATCGAGCGGGTCTGCCGCGTCGCCTTCGAGATGGCGCGGCTGCGCGGCAACAAGGTGCACAGCGCCGAAAAATCCAACGTGATGGTCACCGGCGTGCTGTGGAAGGAAGTCGTCACCGCCCTGCACAAGCGCGATTACAGCGACGTGGAATTGCACCACATCCTGGCGGACAACGCCGCCATGCAGCTGGTGCGCAATCCCAAGCAGTTCGACGTGCTGGTCACCGACAATCTGTTCGGCGACGTGCTGTCGGACGAAGCCGCGCAGTTGACCGGCTCCATCGGCATGCTGCCCAGCGCCTCGCTGGGTGACAAGAAGCCCAATGGCCTGCCGTCGGCGCTGTATGAGCCGATCCATGGCTCGGCGCCGGATATCGCCGGCCAGGGCCTGGCCAATCCCATCGCCTCCATTCTCTCCTTCGCCATGTGCCTGCGTTATTCCTTCGGCATGAAGGATGAAGCGACACGGCTGGAAAAGGCAGTCGACAAGGTGCTGGCCGACGGCTTCCGTACCGGCGACATCATGCAGCCGGGCATGACCAAGGTTGGCACCACGGCGATGACCGACGCCATCCTGAAGGCGCTGGACAAGAGCGCTTAGTCGCCTTTCAGGTCTCTGCGCGCCTGATGCAGAAGCGGTTCGGTATAGCCGGACGGCTGCGCCTTGCCCTTGAACACCAGGTCGCAAGCGGCCTTGAAGGCGATGCCGTCAAAACCAGGCGCCATGGGCTGATACAGCGGATCGCCGGCATTTTGCTGGTCTACCACCTTGGCCATGCGCTTGAGGCTTTCCATCGCCTGCTCCTGCGTGACGATACGGTGCTCGATCCAGTTGGCGATGTGCTGGCTGGAAATGCGCAAGGTGGCGCGATCTTCCATCAGTCCGACATTGTGGATGTCCGGCACCTTGGAACAGCCGACGCCCTGGTCCACCCAGCGCACGACGTAACCCAGAATGCCCTGGGCGTTGTTGTCCAGCTCCTGCTTCACCTCGTCGGGCGACCAGTTGGGCCGGTCGGCCAGCGGGATGGTAAGGATGTCGGCCAGCTTGGCGCGCGGGCGGGATTTCAGTTCATCCTGCCGCGTCTTCACGCTGACCTGGTGATAATGCAGGGCATGCAGGGTGGCGGCGGTGGGTGAGGGCACCCAGGCGCAGCTTGCGCCCGATTTGGGATGACCAATCTTGGCCTTCATCATCTCGGCCATGCGGTCGGGCATCGCCCACATGCCCTTGCCGATCTGCGCCTTGCCCTGGAAACCGCAGGCCAGGCCGATATCGACATTCTGGTCTTCGTAGGCGGCCAGCCATTTGCTGGTCTTCATCTCGCCCTTGCGGACCATGGGCCCGGCATACATGGAAGTGTGCATCTCGTCGCCGGTGCGGTCGAGGAAGCCGGTGTTGATGAAGACGATGCGGTCCTTGGCGGCGCGAATGCACTCTTTCAGGTTGGTCGAGGTGCGGCGCTCCTCATCCATTACGCCCATCTTGATGGTGCTGCGTGCCAGGCCGAGGATATCCTCGATGCCGTCAAACAGGGTATTGGTGAAAGCGACTTCGACGGGGCCGTGCATCTTGGGCTTGACGATATAGATCGAGCCCTTGCGGCTGTTGCGGCGCTTGCCCTTGATGTCGTGCAGTGAGATCAGGCTGGTGACGACGCCGTCCATCAGGCCCTCGCCGATTTCGCTGCCATCGGGCAGCAGGATGGCGTCGCTGGTCATCAGGTGTCCGACATTGCGGATGAACAGCAGGCTGCGGCCGGGCAGGGTCAGCCTGCCGCCGTCGGGCGCAATGTAATCGCGGTCGGGATTGGCTTTGCGGGTAAGTGTCTTGCCGCCCTTCTCGAAGTTGGCGGTGAGCGTGTCGTTCAGCAGCCCCAGCCAGTTTCGATAGGCGCCGACCTTGTCCTGGGCATCCACCGCGGCGATGGAGTCTTCGCAGTCCATGATGGTGGTGATGGCCGCTTCCAGCACGACATCGCTGATGTCTGCCTTGTCGGTCTTGCCGATGGGGGTGGAGCGGTCGAGATGGATTTCGATATGCAACCCGTTCTGTTCCAGCAGGATCAGGCTGGGGCTAGCGGCATCGCCGGCATAGCCCTTGAACATGGACGGGTCTTTCAGCGCCGGTTCCAGCGCACCGTTCTTTACCGCCAGAGCGGAAATATCTTTCCAGGAACCACCGGCCAGCGGCACGGCTTGGTCCAATGCATCACGGGCGAAGGCGATGACGGCATCACCCCGCTTCTGGTTATAGCCTTTGCCGGACGCCAGCTCGCCGTCCTGCGCAATCGCATCGGTACCGTAGAGCGCATCGTACAGGCTGCCCCAGCGGGCATTGACGGCGTTGAGCGCAAAGCGGGCATTGGTCAGCGGCACCACCAGTTGCGGCCCCGCCATGGTGGCAATTTCGGGATCGACATTCTGGGTGCCGATCTGGAATTCATTGCCTTCCGGCACCAGATAGCCGATCTCGCGCAGGAAGGCGGTGTAGTCCAGCGCGTCGATGGGGCGCTCGGGATTTTCCTTGTGCCAGGCGTCGATCGCCGCCTGCAGCTTGTCGCGCTGGGCCAGAAGGGCGCGGTTCTCCGGCATCAGTTTCACGGCCAGTGCGGCGAAGCCGGACCAGAATTTTTCCGCCTCCACGCCGCTGCCGGGTAGAACATCCTTCGCGATGAAATCGTGCAATTCGCGCGCGACCTGCAGGCCGTGGACCGGGACTCTATCCGTCATGACGCTCTTCTTTTGTGAGG
>CANKIV010000251.1 GCA_947482125.1 Alphaproteobacteria bacterium | reverse complement strand
TGGACTGGGGCGCCATCGGCGCGGGCATGATCGGGCTGAATGCCAACCTGACCGAAAATGCTGCCGTCACCATCGTGGCAATCTTCGGCACCACCATCAGCCCCTACCTGTTCTTCTGGCAATGCGCCCAGGAAGTGGAAGAAGTGGACCAGAATGCCGACCAGCATCCCTTGCTGGGCCATCCGCTGGAGGCCCCCGAGGCTCTGGGCCGCATCCGCATGGACACCATCGCCGGCATGCTGGCCTCCAACCTGATCGCGCTGGCCATCATGATCGCCACCGCCGCGACCTTGCACAGCCATGGCGTCACCAACATCAACACCGCCGCCGACGCCGCCCAGGCGCTGGAGCCCATCGCGGGCAAGTTCGCCTTTGCCCTCTTCAGCCTCGGCATCATCGGCACCGGCCTTCTGGCGATTCCCGTTCTGGCGGGCTCGACCGGCTATGCCATCGCCGAATCCTATGGCTGGCGAACGGGACTCGACAACATGCCGTGGCAGGCGCGCGGTTTTTACACCGTGATCGGCGCCGCGGTGCTGCTGGGTCTGGGCGTGGGCTATGTCGGACTCGACCCCATCAAGGCGCTCTACTGGAGCGCGGTGCTGAACGGCGTCATCGCGGTGCCCATGATGACAGCGCTGATGGTGGTGGCCAGCAACCGCGGCAAGATGGGCGAATTCCGCGTCGGCCCCGTGCTGGGCACCTTGGGCTGGCTGACCACGGCGATCATGGCGGCCGCCGCCATCACCATGCTATATGTGACCTTCAAATAGCGGGGCGCAAAGCATGCATATTCTGGGCTGGATTGTATTCGGCGCCTTCATCGGCTGGCTGGCCAGCAACCTGATGGGCAAGCGCGGCGGCGGCTGCATGGTCAATGTCGCGCTGGGACTGGTGGGCGCGCTGGCCGGCGGATTCCTGTTCGAGCAGCTCAGCCCCGGCTTCAACTACGAACAGCAGGGCTTCATCGTCTCGTCGCTGGTGGCGGTGATCGGTGCGATCATCGTGCTGGCGATCTGGAACGCGATCAACAGGTCCCGCTGATGCGCACCGCGACCTTGCTCCTGGCTTCGAGCCTGTGACTTGCCACCACGGCCAACGCCGCCACGCCCTGTGACGGCATCTGGCAAAAGCCGCTGGCGCAAGGTCAGGCTCTGCTGAAAAAAGCCGCGCCGCAGATCAAGGGCCTCCCCAGCAAGCCGAAGGTGTTTGAAGTCATGCAGACGGCGGGTTGGAGTCTCATCTGGGCCGAGTTCTCCGATTCCGAGCCCGGTGGCTATTTCCTGAACCGTGACCGCTACATCACCGTCTGGGGCGGCGTCGCTGCGGGAGAAAGCGAAAAGGAAATTGCCGCCTGGGCGATGAAGGAGAACAAGGCCATGCCGGCCCCCCCTGGCGCGCTGCTTCGGATGGTATGTCGTGACGGGCCGCGAGCAAGGCCCGCCGACCCGTCCCAATCCGTTCAACCGCTGATCATCCTGCCGGTTTCTGGAGATAGATTTCTCCGCCGCCCTGCTTGAACTCGTCTGACTTCTTCGCCATCGCCGCGCGGATTTCCGCGGTGCTCAGCGTATCGTTGGTGCCCTTGGCGGCGTCACGCACTTCCTGGCTGATCTTCATGGAGCAGAATTTCGGTCCGCACATGGAGCAGAAATGCGCCACCTTGGCGCCGTCTGCCGGCAGGGTTTCGTCGTGATAGAGCTGGGCGGTTTCCGGGTCGAGCGCCAGCGCGAACTGATCACGCCAGCGGAACTCGAACCGCGCCTTGCTCATGGCGTCGTCCCAGATGCGCGCGGCGGGATGGCCCTTGGCCAGGTCGGCGGCATGGGCGGCAATGCGATAGGCGATCACACCCGCCTTTACATCGTCGCGGTCGGGCAGGCCCAGATGCTCCTTGGGCGTGACATAGCAAAGCATGGCGCAGCCGAACCAGCCGATCATGGCCGCACCGATGGCGGACGTAATATGGTCATAGCCCGGCGCCACATCGGTGGTCAGCGGCCCTAGCGTATAGAAGGGCGCCTCGTCGCAGGCCGCCAGCTGGCGGTCCATGTTTTCCTTGATCTTGTGCATCGGCACATGGCCGGGGCCCTCGATCATCACCTGCACGTCGTGCTTCTGCGCGATCTTGTTGAGTTCGCCCAGCGTTTCCAGTTCGGCGAACTGGGCCGCGTCATTGGCGTCGGCGGTCGAGCCGGGACGCAAGCCATCACCCAGGCTGAAGGAGACGTCATACTGTTTCAGCAGCTCGCAGATGTCCTCGAAATGCGTGTAGAGGAAATTTTCCTTGTGATGCGCCAAACACCATTTGGCCAGGATCGAGCCGCCGCGACTAACGATGCCGGTGACGCGGTCGGCGGTGAGCGGGACATGCGCCAGCCGCACCCCGGCATGGACAGTGAAATAATCCACGCCCTGCTCGCACTGTTCCACCAGCGTGTCACGATAGATTTCCCAGGTGAGATCCTCGGCCACGCCGCCGACCTTTTCCAATGCCTGATAGATCGGCACGGTGCCGATCGGCACCGGCGAATTGCGCACGATCCATTCGCGGATGGTGTGGATGTGGCGGCCGGTCGACAGGTCCATCACCGTGTCGGCACCCCAGCGGATGGACCAGACCATCTTGTCCACTTCCTCGGCAACGCCACTGGTCACGGCGCTGTTGCCGATATTGGCGTTGACCTTGGTCAGGAAGTTGCGGCCGATGATCATCGGCTCGGTCTCGGGATGGTTGATGTTGGAGGGGATGATGGCGCGGCCCCGCGCGATCTCGCTGCGCACGAATTCCGGCGTGATCTCCATCGGGATCGAGGCGCCGAACGAATTGCCATCCACCAGCGCGCTGCGGCCCAGATTTTCGCGCGCCGCGATATACTTCATCTCTTCGGTGATGATCCCCTGGCGGGCATAGTAAAGCTGGGTGACGTTTTTTCCTGGCTTGGCGCGCAGCAGCTTGACGCCATCACGGTTGAACTGCGGCACCGTCAACTTCTCGCCGCGCTTGAGGCCATCGTCTTCCGGCTTCCTCTCGCGCCCGACATATTCCTCGACATCGCCGCGCGCCAGAATCCAGTCGCGGCGGCGGCCGGCAAGCCCCTTGTCGATGTCGATGGTGACGGAATCATCCGTATACGGACCGGACGTGTCATACAAAAGCACCGGCGGCTCGCCGCCCGACAGCTTCACTTCGCGGAACGGCACGCCATCCTTGATCCGTTTGTTGGAGCCCGGCAGCGCGCCGCGCGTGATGCTGAGCGACTTGTCGAGAATGGGTTTGTTCATGGTGCGCCTCTCCCTACGCCGGTGTGAACCGGATCAGGTTCTAAGGGATCCGCGGGATTGCGGTCTCAGCCGCTTGCGCGGCACCCCTGGGAAAGAAGCATCTTACCGCGGGAAGCTAGCTGGCAGCAAACTGTTTGAACTCGGCAATCACGCCCTT
>CANKIV010000250.1 GCA_947482125.1 Alphaproteobacteria bacterium | reverse complement strand
TATGAGATTCTGGAGAGCGGCGCGGCCATGGTCGAGCCGGGCGGCATTCTGGTTTTCGCCGTCTGTTCGCTGGAACGCGAATAGGGCGAAGAGCAGATCGCCGCGTTTCTCGGTGCCCATCCCGAATTTTCACGGCTGCCCGTTACGGCGGATGATGTGTTCGGTCATGGCGAGTGGATCACGCCGGATGGCGACCTGCGCACCCTGCCTTGCTATTTCAGCGACAAGGGCGGAATGGACGGATTTTTCGCGGCGCGGTTGAAGAGATCAGAGACGCCCTAAGGCGTAAGCAATCGCCAGGTAGACCTTGCCGGTATCCGCCGACAGAAGCGTTGAAGTCAGCAGCCCGCCACTGTCACCTTCGCGGGCGCGCATCAGCAACGTCTCGAATTCCGCCAGATAGGCATCCGCCGCATCATGGAAGCACTTGTCGTCACGATACAAGGTGGTGACGCGGTCCACCGCGTCTTCGTCAATGGCGTCGGCCAGACGGCGCGCGAACACCGCGCGGTCGCCCGCCAGATAGCGCTTCCAGTCCTCGTCGCCGGGCTGTGTCTCTTCCAGCGCCGACAGGTCAATCGCCATGTCGGCCAGCGCCAGTTCCAGCGCGCCCAAGGTGGCGGCATTGTCGATGCCGGTCTTTACCGGCATGCGCATGTCGCCGCCCTGCTCGGCGGCCGCCAGCAGCGTCTTCATTTCCCAGGTCTTGCCGTCGCTGCGGCCGCCCTTGTCGGGGGCATTGCGCGCCGTCAGCTTGCGCGCCAGGCCTTTCAGCCCGTCGCCTTCCGGAGCGGCGGGCTTCATCGGACCGCCCATGTCGGGGGCGGTGAGCTTCTGGGTCGAACGGGCATGAAGCGTGGACATGGTGCGCGCCGACAGATCGAGCAGTTGCTCGGTTTCGGACGCCATCATCTGGCGCACCCGGCGCGCCTCTTCCTGGGCCAGGCCGGGCAGGCGGATCAGATGCTTTTCCACATCGCGGGTGGTTTCCGACAGCAGGCTGCGGATCTTGCCGGCTTCGGTGCTCATCTCGCCGGCGGTGCGCAGCAGCCGTTCGCATTCCGCCATCGCCTCGCCCACCAGCAGGCGTGCGTCATGCTTAGCCTGGGCAGCGCTTTCGCCGATCAATGTCTGCGCCCCGGTGCCCGCATCCTTCAGCGCCGCCGACAGGCCGGCCAGCACGGTGGCGGCGGCTTCGCTGGTTTCGGTCAGCCGCTCGGCTTCGCGCGCGAAGGCGCCGGTCAGTTGCGCGGCGCGGTTGGCGGCATTGGCCATGATCAGTTCCAGATGGCGCTCGGCATCGCCGGTCACCATTTCGAATTTCTTGGCCTCGCCGCCCAGGGCGTCGATGGCATGCTCCATGCCGGTGCGCTGCTGCGACAGCGCCGTCTCAAACGCTTCGCTTTCGTCGCGCAGCTTCTGCACCAGCTCCTGCATCTGCGCACGATGCTTTTCCTGCCGCGCCAGCACGAATTCGGCGCGGGACATGGCGGCGTCGGACACTTCCTCGATGCGCGAGGCATGGGCTTCCAGAGTCTTGGCGGCTTCCAGCGGCGATTCCGCCGCCGAGGTGATGGCCGCGCGAAAGCCAGCCGCTTGCACATCCAGGGACTGCGTCGCCATCTTCAGGGTGCCTTCGGCCGATTCCATCATCGACTTGAGCTGGGCGGCACGGCCCGCCACGCTTTCGCCGGCGCGGCTGGCGGCGTCGGTGAGATGGTCGCCCAGCGATTCCAGGCGCTGGCTTTCCTGATTGAGGCGTGCGGCGATGGTGTCGCCGCGCACCTGCGCGCGCGCGCCCGCATCATCCAGGGTCGAAATCTGTTTTTCCAGCACCGCTTCCAACGTGCGCATGCGCTGGAAGGCGACATCCAGGCCGGTGTTGAGGCCATCCAGCTCGCGCCGCACCGCGCGGGCCAGGCGCGCGGCATTGTTGGCGGCGGTCTCGTCGGCGGCGAACAGGCGGTCGCTGGCGGTCAGCATCAGCCTGGTCGCGTCCGACATGGCGGCGCTGCGCGCCAGGGCGGCGGCGATGGCCACAAACAGGAAGGGCGGCAGCAGGGTGGCAGCGGCGATCAGCGCCAGGGTCGAGAGCGGCTGCGCGCTCAAGCCTTGCGGACCGAGCCAGCCCCAGACAAAGGCGCCCGCAATGCCGATCCAGAAAAGCGACAGGAGAATGCCGGCACCCAGCGCCACGGAGGCGAAGCGGCTGGGTTTGAGGCGCGGAATCGGGGCGGCGGGGGCGATCTGGCTGTTGGCAGGTTCCACCGCCTTGTCCAGCGGGACCGTCTTCCCGAATGTTCTGGCCATGCCTAAAGCCCTGAATCCGCCCTGCCTTTTGCATCTTAAGCATGCCTGAGGGCTGTTTCACACCAAAAACCGCGCATTAACGCGGCTTTAGCGGCATCCGGCGCACTATCGGCGGGTATTTTTCAGGTAACGCCATGCAGGACGCCCCCGTCGATCTCGCCCACCTCGCCCGCTACACCGGCGGCGACAAGGTGCTGAATGCCGAGATCCTGCGGCTGTTCGACAACCAGGTCAGCGAGATGGTCGGCCAGCTGCTGTCCATCCTGGATCAGCGCGACGCCCGCAAGTGGCGTGAAGTCACCCATACCATCAAGGGCGCGGCGCGCGGCGTCGGCGCCTTTGCCATGGGCGAAGCCGCCGCTGCCGCCGAACCGGTGGACCCCGCCATCAGCCGTGACCGCGCCGTGGAAGTGATCGAGGCGCTGCGCGTCGAAGGCGAAGCCGTGCAGGCTTTTATTGCGGAATATCTCGCAGCCTGATTACTTGAATCAGCGCTTATCGAAGGCTTCGAACTCGTGCCGGATCGAGGCTTCGATCAGGGTCCGCCAAACCGGTTCGGCGATCTGCGAACTCAGGCCCGCCTTCTTTCCTTCCGCGATCACCTTGGCCACCACATCCTCGATCCGCTCGGGATCGCGCACCTGGTCGCGGCCGGTTTTGAGCTGGGCGGCGCGTTCGATATAGGCCTGGCGCACCGCCAGCAGCGCCACCAGCCGCGCGTCCAGGGCGTCGATCGCCACCCGCAATTCGGCCATGGAAGCGCAGTTTTCGGCGGGCTTCAGGCCAAGGGTCTTGGGAGCGTCATTTTGCATCGCAGCACTGTTATAGGCGGGGGTTGTTAGTCTGGCTATTTCTACATATAAAAGCGACGTTTTCCCAGCGATTACACGAAGTTAGGTGTGAAATCCATGAGTGCCGCTCCCATCGAAACGGATGTCGTCATTATCGGCGCGGGCCCCATCGGCCTGTTCGCCGTGTTCGAGCTGGGCCTCCTGGATCTCAAATGCCATCTGGTCGACATCCTGGACCGGCCGGGCGGACAGTGCACCGAGCTGTATCCGGAAAAGCCGATCTATGACATTCCCGGCCTGCCCATCGTCACCGGCCAGGAGCTGGTCAACAAGCTGCTGGAG
>CANKIV010000249.1 GCA_947482125.1 Alphaproteobacteria bacterium | reverse complement strand
TTCTGGCCGAACTTCCCCTGGTCGCCATCCTGCGCGGCGTGACGCCGGCGCGCATCGAAGGCGTGGCGGGGGCGCTGTTCGAGGCGGGGTTTCGCGCCATCGAAGTGCCGCTCAATTCACCCGAACCGTTCAAGAGCATCGAAACGTTGTCTAAGAAGTTTGGCGCGCGTTGCCTCACCGGCGCGGGCACCGTGCTGACGACGGAAAACGTGGACCGGGTGGCGGATGCGGGCGGCAGGCTGCTGGTGACGCCCAACACCAATCCGCACGTGATTTCCCATGGCGTCGCCAGAGGCATGACGGTGATGCCGGGATTCTTCACGCCCAGCGAGGGCTTTGCGGCCATCGCGGCGGGCGCGCGCACCCTGAAGCTGTTTCCCGCCTCGACCGGCGGTACCGATCACATGAAGGCGATGCTGGCGGTGTTGCCCAAGGACGTGCCGGTCTATGCGGTGGGTGGGGTCGGCGCCGCCAACATGAAGGAATGGCGCAAGGCTGGCGCGGCCGGTTTCGGCCTGGGCTCGGAACTGTTCAAGCCTGATTTCAGCGATGAGGAAATTTCAGCCCGCGCCAAAAAATGCGTTGCCGCATTCAAGGACGCGGGCTGAAAATCACCAGTTGGTGTACGAACCGTCCGGGCGATGGTTGATCGGGATGGGCGAGTAGGGCTCGGTCCAGTCGCCGATCATCTGCAGCTTGCTGGTGTCCAGGGTCAGGCCCAGGCCGACGCGCTCGTTCGGCCACAGCTTGCCGTTCCTGAAGTCATAGCATTCCGGCAGATAGGGCCAGGGCTGGCGGCCCGAGGCGGTCATTTCCATCAGCGCCTTGACCGAGGTGGCGGTGAGGCAATGCACCAGGGCGGTTTCGCCGATCGGGCCGGTGAAGTGCGGGATCATGCCGACATAATGGGTCTCGGCGATGGCGCAGATCTTCATGTATTCGGTGATGCCGCCGACATTGGGCACGGTGCAGCGGGCATAGTCGATCAGCTGATGCTCGATCAGCATGTTGGTGTCCCACTTGGCGCCGTAGATTTCGCCCACCGCGATCGGCACACCCAGTCGCGGGCGGATGGTCTTGTAGATCTCGATATTCTCGCCGCGCACCAGGTCTTCCACGAAATAGGGACGCAGGGGTTCGATCAGCCGCGCCAGGTTGATGGCGTCTTCCTGGTCCAGCACGCCATGGAAATCGATCGCCCAGCCGCCGTCCTTGCCCGCGCCCTTGCGCGCCAGCTTGCAGGCCTCAAAAGAGTCCTGCACCGCCTGGAAGCGGTCAAACTCGCGCCCGCCCAAGGTGCCCAACCGATAGGCGCGGAAGCCTTCGGCGATACAGGCGCGCGCGGCGTCTTCGATGGTGCCGCCCTTGGGTGTGGGATAGGAGGTGGCGTAGCATTCGATATGGTCGCGCGACTTGCCGCCCAGGAGCTGCCACACCGGCACGCCCAGCGTCTTGCCCTTCAAATCCCACAGCGCCAGGTCGAGGCCGCCCAGCGAATGGGTCTTCTCGCGTCCCGCGGGATAGAAATAGGAGCGGTACATGCGCTGCCACAGATGCTCGATGCGGAACGGGTCCTGGCCGATCAAAAGACCGGCACACTGTTCCATGGTCGAGGGTTCGCCGCCTTCACCGATGCCGATCAGGCCACTTTCGGTCTCGATGGTGACGACGTTGGTGGACTGGTTGAAGGTCGGCTGATGCACATTGGGGCGGCCCGCCGCATCCGTGGGCGTCTTGTAATAGCGGATGCGCTTGATCTTGTCCCTGGGCAGGCCGAGCGCATAAGCGCTGGGCGGCGTCCACAGCGCCCCCATGGCGGCGGTGCCAAGCATGCCCGTCATCACAGTGCGGCGATCCATATTCCCCTCCATATGTCTTTTTATTTTACGCGTGCGCCTTACGTCAGGCTGCACATCCAGCCCTTGGCGGCATCGCAATACCACAGCACGCCGTCCTTGATGTCGAGGCCGTGCACGGAGGGGTCATTGACCTTGTCCAGCACGATCCGTCCAACGATGCCGCCGTCCGACATGCGCAGCTTGTAGATTTCCGCTTCGTCGCTGCCGACGCACCAGATGTAATCGCCTTCCAGCGCGATGCCGTGGGTGCGGATGGTGGGCGCCTGGATGCTGCGCGCTATGGTGCCTTCCTCGGCATTGATCAGGTACAGCTTTCCGCCCGCCGGCGTCGCCAGCCAGTATTGGCCATTGCCGGCCCATTTGACGCCATGGCCGCCGGATTCCAGCGGCAGTTCGCCCGGCTGGCGTGTGCGCGTCAGATAGGCGCCGTAGATGCCCCAGCCCGGTGTTTCCCACTTCTTCAGCGTCTTGCCGGTCTTGGGATCGACTTTCAGGGTGGAAGGATATCCTTCCGCGACCTTGGTCGAGGTGATGAACCAGGCGCCATTGCCATAGGTGATGCCGCTGCCGTGCAGGGACTCGGTCACTACACTGGAAATCACCGCGCCGGTTTTCGGATTGATGGTGAAGACCACGTTGGGGTCGCGCTGGTCCAGCACCCACAGATCGCCATTGGCGGCGAATTGCAGGTCATTGGGCTGGTCGATCTGCGGCCTGGTGTTGAACAGCCGGTTCACCTTCTTCGGGATTACCGGCGCATGCATGCGCGCATGGATGGTGGCTTCGGGAATGACGGGATTGGCGGCGAAGGCGCTGGCGGGGATCAGCGCGGCGCATGCGCCAAGTCCGCTGGTTGCCAGAATCTGCCGGCGCGAAATTTCATGGCTCATTGCTCTGCCCCTTTATTTTTGTCTGCGCAAAATAGGCGGCTTTCCCGGTCAGGGCAAAGTTACCGCAGTGCAGCATGATGTTTGCAGGCGCTGTGCGAAAATGCCGCCGGCATTTGTCTTGGCTGACATATTGTCGTATCGTTGCCGCAGCCGACCAAAAATAAGAAGCGGCAAAAAAGGGAAGGCGGCGCAGACCGCTGACGGGGGCCAGGGAGATAACACAAATAACAACGAGTTATCGGCGAACGCCGTATTGGCGCGGTTGATCATTCGAATCCACTGCCCGAAACATGAAAAAAATAACGCGGGATCAACCCGCGAGATTGGTGCCGTCTTCCAACCGGAGGGCGGCATTTTTTTTCGTGGGACGCTGCGGCGGGCTGTCGCTGCCACACCGCCATATCGCAGTGCAGCGTAATTCTTGCAGCTTTTTTTTCGCCAGGGCCTGCCCTAAGGTCCGCCACGGTATTTTCCGGTTCAACCAGCAGAAATTCCTGCGAAATAGGGAAGCCGGACGGGAAGCGAAACACGATCATCGCGTCCATCCAAAGCCCCACGCGCGGGCGAACACTTAACGGGAGTTGTAAATGCGTAATCTGGAATTCACCGCGGCGGCTCTGCTGGCCGCCGCCCTGATGGCCGCGCCGGCCGTTGCCGAAACCACGGTGCTGAGCAATGCCACGGTGATCGACGGCACCGGCAAGC
>CANKIV010000248.1 GCA_947482125.1 Alphaproteobacteria bacterium | reverse complement strand
GCTGATGGACTTGCCGGCCGGCGCCACCATCGGCACCGCCAGCCTGAGGCGGCAGGCCCAGACGCTGCATTTGCGTCCCGACCTGAAAGTGGAATTGCTGCGCGGACGGGTGGAAACGCGGCTGGCGAAAATCGAAAGCGGCGCGTTTGACGCCACCTATCTGGCGCTGGCGGGTCTGAAGCGGCTGGGCCTGGAACGGCATGCCGCCAGCATCGTCGACAGCGAGACGATGCCGCCCGCCCCCGCGCAGGGAGCGCTGGCCATTACGGCGCGCGAAGGCGATGAAAAGACATTGGCGCTGCTGCGCCCGCTGAACATCGCCGAACATGCCATCGCCACGACCGCCGAGCGCGCCTTCCTGCAGGCCCTGGATGGCTCCTGCCGCACCCCCATCGCGGCGCTGGCGAAGATAAACAGCGGCACGCTCGATTTCCTGGGTGAAGTGCTGACCCCGGACGGCAAGCATCGCTGGCGCCGCCGCGAAAGCGTGGCGCTGGGGGGGGCGGCCATGGAATCCGCTCGCGCGCTGGGCGCAAAGCTGGGAACCGAGATCGTGACCGAGGCCGGACCGCTCTATAAAGCGCATTTTGGCGACAATGGCTGGTAGCCAAAACCCCTGATTTGCAGCAGCATCGCGCCCAAGGCCGCACCACAAAGGCCAAAGGGAGAAATGCCATGCTGAACAAACGCGACTTCATGACTGCCGCCGTTGCCCTCGCCGCGTCCAGCGCGGCCAACGCGCAAACCGCCGCGCCCGACACCCGCACGCCGCGTCCCGCCATTGCGCGCGGCATGATGAAGACCACCCGCCTGTTCAAGTCGCCGCCCGGCTATGCCAACGGACTGGCGGTGGCGCCGGAAGGCCTGTGGATCGCACAGCAGAAACTGTCGGGCGACAGCGCCAAGCGCTATGGCCTGCCTGAACCCACCGATATCCGTGAAGCCGCCTGGCTGGTGGACTGGAACGGCAAGCTGCTCAAGACCGTGATGACCAACTGCCGCAACTGCTCGGGGATGGCCTATGGCGATGGCCATGTCTGGATGATGGCCAATCAGTCTCCGCAAGGCTGCTTCCAGGTGGACATGAACGGCAACCAGATCAGCCACCGCCAGATACCCCTGGCCATGCCGGGACAGGACGGCGGCGGCAGCCATGGCGCGCAGTGGCGCGATGGAAAGCTCTGGATCGCGGCCCTGCGGCCCAAGCTGCTGCTGCGCGTCGATCCCAAGACCTGGATGCCGGAAGTGGCGATCGCGGCCATCAACTCGCCGGACAAGCCGCGCTCGCACGACCTGACCTTCGATGCCAATGGCGACATCTGGCTGGTGACCGGCAATGACAGCCGCAATTACAAGGAAGGAAAGCCGGGCCTGACCAAGTATGACGGCAAGACCGGTCAGGTGATCGGAATGTATGATTTCCTGCCCGGCTCGGCCGATCCGCACGGGCTGGAATTCCACAATGGCACGCTGATCAGCTGCGACGCCGGCATCCATCCGGGCTGGCCCAATGGCGACAGCCCGCATGCTGGATGGGTGTTCAAGATCGAACCGGCCTAATCGACCCGGAAGCCGGGCCGCAGCGCGACATGGGATGAATTCACCTGACTTATGCTGGGGCAACCCAGCAGGGTCAGGGTGCGGATGATGTCGGCGCGGAAAATCTCGATGGCGCGCTCGATCCCCGCGTCGCCAGCCGCCGCCATGCCGTAAGCATAGCCGCGCCCCAGCAGCGCGGCGTCGGCGCCCAAGGCGATGGCGCGCACCACATCGGCGCCGCGGCGGATGCCGCCGTCGAACAGGATTTCGGTCTTGCCCTTCACCGCCTCGACGATGCCCGGCAGCACGCGCAAAGACCCGGCCACCCCGTCAAGCTGACGCCCGGCATGGGTGGAAACCACGATGCCCTGCGCCCCCTCGTCCACCGAGCGCTTGGCGTCATCCGCCGTCATCACGCCCTTGATGACAATGGGACCGCTCCAATGCTCGCGGATCCATTTGAGGTCGGTCCAGGACACCTGGGCGGCCTGCAGCGCCGCCGCGACATCCACCGCCGCCAGCGGGCCGGAGCCCGGCACCACGATATTGGGAAAGGGCCGCGACATGCCGTCCAGCATGTAGCCGGCCAGCCAGCGCGGATGCATCAGGATGTTGGGAATGTAGGGAATGCGGTGAAACCAGTTGGGCGACATCAGCTGGCGCATGCCGTTGCGCACGTCGCGCTCGCGGTTGCCCGCCACCGGCGTGTCGATGGTGACGAACAGCGCCTTGTAGCCGGCCGCCTTGGCGCGCGCGATGGCGCCCTCCGCCGCGCCGCGTCCGCCCGCCAGATAGAGCTGATAGAAGGTCGGGCCAGAGGATTCCGCCTTCACATTTTCAATCGTGTGGCCCGACATGGTGGAGAGGATATAGGCGGTGCCGGCGCGGCCTGCGGCGCGCGACGCCGCCCGTTCGCCGCGCGGATGCATCAGGCGCGAATAGCCGATCGGCGCCAGGATGAACGGCAGATCGAGCTTCTGGCCCAATACCGTCACCGACAGGTCGCAGGCCGGTGTCGCCACCGCGAAACGCGGCTTGAACAGCACTTCCTTGAAGGCCTGCTCGCTGTCCGCCAGGGTCACTTCGTCGTCGGCGGCGCCGTCGAGATAATCGAACACCGCATCGGGCAAACGGCGGCGGGCGAGACGGCGCAGGTCCTTGACATTGACGACGCGCGGGGCAGCAAGGCTCATGGAGAAAGTCCGGAAAAATCGGGCCGTTTATGCCCGCAAACCGCCGCCTTTAAAAGACCGGCTTCAAAATGCGGAAATGCCGGTCTGGGCGCGGCCCAGCACCAGGGCATGGATATCGTGGGTGCCTTCATAGGTGTTGACCGCTTCCAGGTTCAGCATGTGGCGCACCACATGATAATCGTCCGCCACGCCATTGCCGCCATGCATGTCGCGGGCGTCGCGCGCGATCTGGAGCGCCTTGCCGGCATTGTTGCGCTTGAGCAGGCTGATCGCCTCGGCCGCCAGCTTGCCTTCTTCCAGCAAGCGCCCGGCCTGCAGGCAGGCCGTCAGCCCCAGGGTGATTTCAGTCTGCATGTCGGCGAGTTTTTTCTGGAACAGCTGGGTGGCGGCCAGCGGGCGGCCGAACTGCTGGCGCTCAAGCCCGTAACTGCGCGCCGCATGCCAGCAGAACTCCGCCGCCCCCATGGCGCCCCAGGCAATGCCATAGCGCGCATGGTTGAGACAGGCAAAGGGGGCTTTCAATCCTTGCGCCTCCGGCAGGATGCGATCCGAAGGGATCGCCACGTCGTTCATGGCGATTTCCCCGGTCACCCCGGCGCGCAGCGAGAACTTGCCTTCGATCCTGGGCGTGGCGAGGCCCTTGTCGGCTCGCTCCAGAATGAAGCCTCTCACCGTATCGTCCAGTTTCGCCCAGACCACAAAGACATCGGCGATGGGGGCATGGGTGATCCAGGTCTTGGCGCCCGACAG
>CANKIV010000247.1 GCA_947482125.1 Alphaproteobacteria bacterium | reverse complement strand
GCAAATCTCCCTGGATCAAATGCTGGAATGGCTTTGGTTTTCCCTAGCACCATGTCCGCCATCAATTGCGCGATGGCGGGCGCCAGCAGGATACCATTGCGGAACTGCCCGCCCGCCACAAAAAGATTGCCGGGCTTGAGCGGACCCAGCAGCGGCAGGCCGTCGGGACTTTTGGGCCGCAGTCCCGCCCAATGGTCGCTCAGGGTCCAGTGTTTCAACGACGGGATCAGGCTTTGCGCACTGGCGCGCAGCCGGTCACGCACGCCGGGCGTAAGCCGGGTGTCGAACCCCGCTTCCTCCATGGTGGCGCCGACCAGCAGCCGGTTTTGATCCTCGCGCGGCACCAGATAGACGCCGTTGCCCCAGATCACCGGGCCGGGCAGTCCGGCCCCCTCGGGCGGGGCCAGGGCGATCATCTCGCCCTTGACCGGGACGATGGGGACATCCGCAAGCAGGGCGCTCCAGGCGCCCGCCGCCACCACAAAGGCATCAGCGTCATAACGGCTGTAAGGCGTCAGTACACACAGGGCCGCCCCGCCCCGCTGCTCGATGCTCACCGCCGCCTCCTGCGAGACCAGGACGCCGCCCGCCTGCACAAAGGCGATGGTCAGGGCTTCGCCCAGGGCGCGATTGTCGACATGGGCCTCGTCCGCCGCCCACAGTCCGCCGACGATGTCATCCGCCAGCAGGGGGACCAGCGCCCGGACCCCGGCGGCGTCAGCTACCTGCCCACGGCGGCGCATGCTCTCCAGCGCAGAGGAATCCCGGGTCACCATCAGGGCGCCGGCACGGACAAAGCCGAGCCTTACCCCGCTGGCCTGCTCGAGCTCGGCGGTGAACGCCGGCCACAGGCTGTTCGACAGCAGGGCGAAGTCGCGCTCAGCAGGCGGGGCGTCTTCCAGTTCGGCGGTAACCGCCAGCATGCCGGCTGCCGCCCAGGTCGCCCCCTGCGCCGGCTGGCCCCGGTCCAGGATGGTGACGGCCGCTCCGGCCTGCAAAAGCCGCCAGCCGATAGAGAGGCCCGCCACCCCCGCACCTATGATGACGACTTTCATGACTGGCCTTTCGCGATGCCCTGCCCTGCCGCAATAAAGGCTATGACGCCAATAGCATAGGCCAGAAGGCTAAAGCGATCTGGGAAGATGCATGCGGCCAGAAAGACCGCTGCTGTTAGCCAGGTGACAACAGAAACATGGGCCCGGCCCAGGACGGTGAGAACCGTCAAGGCGAACATCACGAACATCGCCGCCAGCGCCCGTACCGGTTCAGCCAAGGCAAAGCCGAAAGGGATCACAAGCAGTCCCAGCGGCAGAACCGGGACGGAGGGCCTGCCTTCGCGGCGGGCCAGGGCCTCGCCTGCCCCGGCGGCAAGGCCCCCGGCCAGCAAGAGGAGAGCGCCCGGCCTGGGATGATGCAGCGCCACGGCCGCAGCCGATCCCAGCAGCCCGCCGCCAGCCGCGGCGCGCCAGGCCCACGCCGGGACCTCAGGCAGGCCTCGGCCAAGCCGGTCGAACAGCAGGTCGGGGTTTGGGATGGTCATGTGCCTCTATAGCCGCCCCTGACGGGGGATGTAACGGACGGGCGGCGCGACCATATTTATGCGCCATGAACATGGAGATGCGGATCATGGAAAAGGCAATGTTCGGGGCGGGCTGCTTCTGGGGCGTGGAGGACTTCTTCCTGCAGGTGCCGGGCGTCAGCGACGCCGTCAGCGGCTATGCCGGCGGCACCACCGACGATCCCACCTACCGCCAGGTCTGCGGCGGCGACACCTATCACGCGGAAGTTGTGGAGGTGACGTTCGACCCGGCCCGGGTGTCCTATGGCACGCTGGTGGACCTGTTCTTCCGGATGCACAATCCCACCACCAAGGACCGTCAGGGGCCCGACCACGGCACCCAGTACCGGTCGGTGATCTTCACCCATGGCCCGGAACAGTCCCGCATCGCCGCCGAGAAGAAGGCGGCCGTGGACGCGTCCGCAAAGTGGAAGACGCCGGTGGTAACCCAGATCGAGCCCGCACCCACCTTCTGGAAGGCCGAGGAAAGCCACCAGCGCTATTTCCAGAAGCATGGCGGGCATTGCCATGTCAGCTATGCGGAACTGGCTGCCGAGTAGTTACTTCCCGCTGGCCCCGCGAACGGCAAATGCCGCCGCCACGCGGGTGCCGTCCGACAAATGCAGCACCACCGGCACCTTGCCGCCGATTTTCATCAGCGAGGTCGGGCGGATGCACATCAGGTGATAGCCGCCGGGCGCGAAGCTGACCCTGCCGCCTGCGGCTACCTGTACCTGGTCCACCATTTCCATCTTGTTCAGGCCGCCGCTGTTGCTGGACTTGTGGATCATGACGGTGCTGCAGCCGTCGGACTGCGCGCCCAGGATGGCGACATCATTCTTGGTGGTGTTCTGACCTTCGAAATAGCCGCCCGCCGGCAGATTGCCCGGCAGGGCGCGGAACCAGGCCTCGGTGACATTGAAGGGCGCGGCCATGGCCGGCGATGTCAGCGTCAAGAGGATCACAAGACTAAGCCGCTTCACGTTCCGCCCTCTCCTCATTCAACCGCATGGTCACCAGCACCACGATCATGGCGGCAAAGCTGGTCAGCGTGCCGGGCAGCCAGATGATCAGCCCACCATAATGCTGATCGTTCAGCGCCGTCATGTCCATGACCCGGCCGCAGATTGTGTAGACGGGATAAATATCGCGCGTCGTCAGGGACAGGATGGCGCCCAGCACCATCTGGGGCAATTCGATCACCAGGATCAGCAAGGCGCGCATCAGGTGCGACAGGCGCGCGGGCGGCTTGGCGCGGCTGTCCAGGATCAGGGCCCAGAACATCACGCCATTGATGGCCATGGTCCAGTTCATGAACTCATAGACATGGGCGTCCAGCATCACCCGGGTATGGATCTGCGGGATCAGCCAGAAATAAAGCAGCGCCACGAACAGGAAGGGCGCCATCACCGGGTGCTGGAGGAAAGACAGGGTCGCTTGCAGCGGCCGCGCTCTGACCAGCGGCTTGAGAAAGTCCGGCATGCCGGCCAGCAGCACAGGGCCGCTCATGCCCAAAGCGATGAAGAAGGCGCCGAAATGATGCAGCACGAAATGCGCCGCCCGGTGCACGAAGAACATGTGCTGGGCGTAATAATCGATGCGGGTCTGGAGCACGATCCAGAAGCTGGCCACACCCAGGACAAAACAGAGGCTGCGCCACAGCGGCGGATGCTGGTCCTTCGGCAAAATGGCAAGCCCGCGCGCGAACCAGCCGAAGGTCAGGCCGGTCGCCAGATAGATCGGCCAGGAAAATTCCCACGGCATCCAGAACGGCAGGTCGGCGGGATAGAAGCGGCAGATCCACCAGAGCGCCGCGCCCAGCGCCAGCAGCGCGACATACCAAACCCAGGCCCGCATCAGGACTTGTCCATCAGGCACGCAATGTCATCACGGCCCTCGCGCGAAAACCCCTCGTGCACCCCGGCCCGGTCGCCCGCCTCGCGG
>CANKIV010000246.1 GCA_947482125.1 Alphaproteobacteria bacterium | reverse complement strand
CAGGGTGCGCATGCGGCTGCGGCGGCCGGTGAGGATCTTGTGCGGATAGGCCTGGTGGCCGACGTCCCAGATGATGCGGTCGTCCGGCGTCTTGAACACATAGTGCAAGGCCGTGGTGAGCTCGACCACGCCCAGGCCGGCGCCGAAATGGCCGCCGGTGACCGAAACGATGTCGATCAGGTCGGTGCGCAGCTCATCGGCGAACTGGCGCAGCTGCCATTTTTCCAGCTTGCGCAGATCTTCCGGCAGGTCCACCTGGTCCAGCAGCGGCGTCTTGGTGTTCGGGATATTCATCGCACGTATTTCTCTTTATTGGCGCAGCAAAGCAACGTCACGCAGTTTCCATGGGTTCGCCGACTTCCGGCCCGGCGGCGCCCATGACAATCTTTTCCAGCCTGCCCTCGGCGGATTTCAGCTTCTTCTCGCAATGGGCCTTCAGCAACTGTCCGCGCTCATACAGCGCGATGGAATCCTCAAGATCCACTTCGCCCTGTTCCAGCCGGGAGACGATGGCTTCCAATTCCTTGAGCGCGCCCTCGAACGGCAATTCCTCGATGGCGGCGGATTTAGCAGCAGGGGATATGGCTCGTCTCCAGCAGGCGTCACGGTTTTGCGAAATACCCCGAAACCCGCTCGCGCCATGAGTATGGCGCCCGTAGCCGGTTTCGTGCCCCCGCACTGCCGAAATTATAGTTCAATGACCCTGTGGGACAAGCAGTTTCGTTGCATATGCGAAACGCAGATGTGATCGCTTTGTCACGGTTTGGGCAGCCCGACCGCCTTGAGGCTGATGCCGCCGCCGGCATCCCCCGCCGGCAGGTCGGATATCCCGCCCAGCAGGACCTGCAGGGCGGGCAGATTCAGCAGCGATTCGATCCGGCCCAGAAGGCCAAAACTGGCGTCCAGCCCGCCCATCAGCCGTGACAGGCTGCCGAGCAGGCCTGTGCGACGGGGGTAGACCTTGAACGCCATTTCTCCGGGGGGAACTTTTGCCAGGGCCGCCGCCTCGCCCGCGGCGGTCCAGAAGCCACCCAGCCGGTCCACCAGCCCATTGGCCTGGGCGTCGGCTCCGGACCAGACCCGGCCGCGCGCGAGCTCGCGCACCTTTGCCAGCGGCAGCTTGCGGCCCGCCGCCACCTTGGCGGTGAAGTCGTCATAGATCACGTCCGCCTGATGATTGAGAATCGCCAACTGCTCGGGCGTGTAAGGCGACAGCGGCGACCCCATCAGCGTGTTCTTGCCCACCGATACCTGCTCGGAATTGGCGCCGACCAGGCCCAGCGTCTTGTTGAAGGAAATTTTTCCGGTCAGCACACCGATCGATCCGGTGATGGTGCCGGGCTGGGCGACGATCCTGTTGGCGGTGACGGAGATGTAATAGCCGCCGGACGCCACCACGCCGCCCATGCTGACCACCACGGGCTTGCCCGCCTTCTGCGCCGCCTTCACCGCGTGGAGAATCTGGTCGGACGCCGTCACCGATCCGCCGGGCGAATCCACCCGCAGCACGATGGCCTTGATGGTCTTGTCGCGCGCCGCCTGGCGGATGGCCTCGGAAAGATCGTCGCTGGCAATGCCGGCGCTGGCGCTGAGCAGCGAGTTCTTTGCGGTGCCGTCGCGGATTTCGCCCGCCGCTTCCACGATGGCGATGTTGGCGTTGCCCAGCGGCTTTGCCGCATCGCGCGCATAGGTCATGAACTTCACCAGCTTGGCGCCGGCGCCCGCGCGGGCGTTGGCGGCGGCTGCGGCTTCATCGTCATAGCCGATGCGATCGATCAGGCGCGCCTTCAACGCGTCTTCACTGAATTGCGGGCTGGCTTCCAGCGCCGCCATGACCTGTGCCTTGGTCAGCTTGCGGCCGGCGGCCATCCGCGCCACCGCCGTGTCATAGACCGACTGCATCAGACGGGTGAGCTGCTCGCGATCGGGGGCCGACATCTGCTTTTCCATGTATATGTCGGCAGCGCTTTTATACTCGGCGCGCTTGACGATCTGCGGCTCGGCTTCGATCTTGTCGAACACGCCGCGCAGGAAAAGCCCGCCGCCGCCCGTGCCGGATGGCGTGAAGGGGCTTTTGGGCTGCATCCATATTTCATTGGCGGCGCTGGCGGCGACATAGTCGCCAAGGCCGGCGCCGAAAAAGGCTGTGGTCTGGGCGATGACGAACTTGTCCTTGGCCCTGAAACGCTGGATCGCGCCGGCGATCTCCTCGCCTTCCGCGGTCGAAAGCGCGCCATTGCCCAGCTTCATCACCAGGCCCTTGACCCGCTTGTCGCGTCCGGCCGTTTCCAGTCCCAGCACCACTTCCATCACGGTGACCCGGCGAGGCGTGAAAACCGTGCCGGGAGAGGCGGCGGAATCGGCGATGGGGTCGCGCAGATCCAGCGCCAGCACCATGTTCCCGGGCTGTCCGTCGCCCCAGGCCAGGGAAAAGATCAGCAGGACCAGCAGCAGCAGAACCCACGCAAACACGGTCCGGGCGATGCCGTTGACCACCGACATCACGATGGAGCGGCCCCAGGCGAGAAAACGGATCATGGAAATTCCCCGGTCGGATCAAAATAGTGGCAGCAATGTAACGAAAAAGCCCGGCACCCAACAGGGCACCGGGCCATTCCGTCATGTTAAGATGAATTAGTTCTTGAGCGCGTCGCGCACGGCATCCTTGGCGCCGCCCACGGCGTTCTGGACCTTGCCGGCGACCTTGTCGGCCGCGCCTTCCGTCTGCAACTTGGCATCGCCGGTCATCTTGCCGACGGCTTCCTTGACCGCGCCCTTGGCCTGGGTCGCGGAGCCTTCGATTCTGTCCTTGTCCATGTACTGCTCCTGAAATGGGGTTTTCACGTTTGGGGAAACGCTGGTGATATAACGGTCGGCGGGGGCGCAAGTTCCCTGAACCGTTGGGTGCGAAATGTCGTATATGTACGAACGGAGATCACAGATGCAGAGACGCGTTTTTCTGGCCGGCCTGATGGGCACCGCCGCTTGCGGCGCGGCGCCGGCCTTTGGCTTTGAAGTGACCAAAAGCGATGCGGAATGGAAGAAGCTGCTGTCGCCCGCCGCCTATCAGGTGCTGCGCCATGAGGACACCGAACCGCCCTTTACTTCGCCCCTGAACAAGGAACATCGCGACGGCGTTTTTGCCTGTGCCGGATGTTCTCTGGATTTGTATTCCTCGAGCACGAAATTCGAGAGCGGCACCGGCTGGCCCAGTTTCTGGAGGCCGCTACCCAATGCGATCGGAACCTCCACCGACAGAAAGCTGGGCATGGCGCGTACCGAGGTGCATTGCCGACGTTGCGGCGGACATCTCGGCCATGTCTTTGACGACGGGCCGCCGCCGACGGGACTGCGCTATTGCATGAATGGCGTGGCGATGACGTTCAAGCCCGCCAAGGCATAAAAAAAGGCCGGCGCAAAGCGCCGGCCTTTTTCTTCTTTTGTTTTGTGCCTTACGGCGCCGGGGCCGGGGCGGGAGCGGCCGGTGTCGGAGACACGGCCACGGCCTTGGCGCGGGCCTTCTCGACCATCGTGTCATGCGCGGCGGCGAAGCCCTTGAGCGAGAATTTCAGGT
>CANKIV010000245.1 GCA_947482125.1 Alphaproteobacteria bacterium | reverse complement strand
GGCTTGCCCTGTGCCATCAGCACATCGACCTGCCGTAGCTTCGCGACAATCTCTTCTGCTGTGTGCCTCTTCCTTGCCATCTATCCAATCCTCCTTGGTCAAAACCATACTTCAGGGAGGACCACTTCAAAGGGGGCAGGCCAGTACCCGAAGAATAATGATGGGATGGCTATCGCATTGGATGTCTGCTTTGGGTCAAAGGCGGACATTCGCAATTCTCGACCGGCTAGGGATGGCCCCCTTCAACGAAACCACTTTTGTCAAACCTGGATGTCTGCAAACCCCGGACGCCAGCCGCCATACATGCATGGCGCTCGAATTTGTTGATGCTACGCGGCCCAGTTTCCCCTTGATTGGTTCATCCGCCATTCAGTTTCCGTGGCCTAACAAGCGCACTGAGAGAGTTGCCTGGGGATATTGGGGAATGTTCGGATCAGACAATCGCGCGCTAAAGCGGCTTTATGCAGTTGCACAAGCAGAGCGGGCAGCAGTTCAGCTCAATCACTTTCAGGACCAGTCGCCAGATCAAACTCCAAAAAGCGGACCTGTGATGCCGACAATCATCAGCTCCGATCTGACTCTGGATGGAAATCTGACATCCGACGGAGAAATTCAAATTGAGGGCGTGATCAAGGGAAATATTACGTCAGCCTCAATTGTGATTGGCAAAACAGCGTCCATCATTGGCGATATTGCTGCAAACAAGGTGATCGTTCGCGGACACATCAGGGGCAACATGAGAGTGCGCGAAATCATATTTTCTGCGAATTGCCACGCCGAGGGCAATTTGATTTGTCAGGCACTCATAGTCGAGCCTGGCGCGCGCTTCGAAGGAGATTGCCGCCATTTCAAGAGCCCGCAGTAACTAATGTACTAGCGATGAACGCGCGGCGAGAATAGCCAGGCTTCCTGCCGGCCTAATTTTCCTGGGCGCTGCCTGGACATCAATTATTGAATCAGGAAGTGCGAAGTTGCGATGCCCGCTTTGGGCAAACAGCAGACCTTGTTTTATGGCCGCATGTCCGATGGCCGTTGTAAAACGGCTGGTAAAACGAATCTCTGCAAATTGCGCTAAGCGATTGGAGCGGGTGATGGGAATCGAACCCACGTATGCAGCTTGGGAAGCTGCCGTTCTACCATTGAACTACACCCGCGCCCGGCGGCGGTTATATCGCGATGATATCCGGCTTGGGAAGCTGCCGTTCGCCCGGCCCCTCGCCCAAGCTCGGGGCGTTCACCGCGCAAAACGGTCCACCGGACCGTTTTGTAAGACGCGGCGAACCCATTGAACTACACCCGCGCCCGGCGAGGCTTATATCGCGCCAGCCTTCGGTTTGGGAAGCTGACTTTCGCCCCAAACCACGCCCGTCCCTGCATGATTTGCCCGCCAGCGCCGGTTGTGGCTGACTGGGTCAAAACAATGGCGGGAGAACAATATGTCCGATCACAAGCTCCAGGTTTTCGACAGCAAGGCGATGCCGTGGAAGGAAAGCCTGTTGCCGGCGCTGGGCAAGACCATCTTCGTCAAGCCGTTTGTCGAAGACCCGGAAACCGGGGTGACGGTGCGGATGGCCAAGTATCCCGCCGGCTTCATGAACACCTGGCACACCCATCCCTGCGCCCATGGCATCTATGTGCTGGAGGGCACGCTGGTCACCCATGAGGGATCATTCGGGCCGGGCAATTTCGTCTGGTTTCCCGAAGGCATGCGCATGCAGCACGGCGCGACCCAGACCGAAGACGTGACGGTGCTGTTCATCACCAACAAGAAATTCGAGATCTGGCACGAAAAGCCGGCGGCTTAGGCGCCCTATTTCGCCGTCATCGCCGCCTTGACGATATGGAAAATACTGTGCTGCTCGATGGTGCCCCGGAACAGATAGGCCCCAGGGCCTGAGGCGCGCACCGCGACATCCTCACCGCCATGGGTTTCGGAGCTCAGCGGCACCAGCGCCTGCTGCTTGTAGGCCAGCGCGGTGGTGTCGAGCGTGGCCGGATCGGGGCGCGGCACGGTGACCGCACCCGGACCGTTGGTATAGCCCAAGGTGGTATAGGCCTTGCCGTCGTCGCCCTTGGCCAGCGTCCCGTCCACGTTCCGCACGACGCCCAGGATGGGATTGCCGCGGATGGGATAGCCGCTCATCACCAGCGTATGGCTGTGATCGGAGGTGACCAGCACCAGCGTGTCTTTCAGGTTCACCGTCTGCAGCGCGGCGTGCACGGCATGGTCCAGCGCCACGGCATCTTCCAGCGCCCGGCGGGCATTGCCGGCATGATGGCCGTGATCAATGCGGCCGCCCTCGATCAGGAGCACATAGCCCTTCTTGTTGGCCGACAGTTTTCGGATGGCGGTGCGGGTCATCAGGGCCAGCGACGGCTCGCCCGCCTTGTCGCCCGCACGGTCGGCTTCATAGCGCATATGGTCGGGCTCGAAGAGGCCCATGATCTTGCCGGGGCTGGCCGGATCGAGCTTGGCGAAATCCACTGCATTCCAGACATAGTGGCCCGTGGGATGGGCCGCCGCCCAGGCCGCGGTGAGGTCGCGCCCGTCGGTGCGCTTGCCCTTCACATCGGGATATTCCGGATCGGCCATGGTCGTGGGCATCATGTAACTGCGCCCGCCGCCCAGGATGACCTCAAGCTTGCTGCCGACCGGACCTTCGACCAGCTGGCGGCCGATATCGAGGCAGGCTTGCGCACCGTCGGGCACACTCGCCTCCCAGTCGCGCTGCGGCGTGTGGGCATAGGCGGCGGCAGGAGTGGCGTGGGTGATGCGCGCGGTGGTGATCACGCCGGTGGCGCGGCCCGTGGATTGCGCGAAATCGAAGATGGTCGGCACGTCCTTGCCCTTGGAGCCGGCGCAGTCATTTTCCAGCGCTTCGGGGCCCAGCCCGATGACGCCGTTGCGCAGCTTCACGCCGCCCAGGATGGCGCTGGCGGTGGGCGCGGAATCGGCCACCTGGGTGTCGTGGGAATAGGTTTTCACCAGCGCGGCATAGGACAGGCTGTCCATGGCGGTGACAAAGGATTCGCCGTCACGCCCCAGCTTCTGCCCCTCATAGATGCGCGCCGCCGTCAGGGTGCTGACGCCCATGCCGTCGCCGATGAAGATGATGACGTTCTTCGCCCGGCCGGTGACCGGCCTGGCGGCCTTGAGCCGCGCCAGCTCGGCCTGGCCCTGCCGGCGATAGTCTTCGGCGGTGACCTGCGCGCCCTCGGAAATGGTTTGTGCCAGGACGGGGGCGGACAGAATCGCGGCAGCGAAAAGTGCGGCAAGGGGGCGGGACATCATCATGGTTGTTCTTTCTTCGGGTGCGCAGGACGCGCGACGCCACAAAAGGCAGGATTTCCTAGCATGATGACACATTCGTCTCAAACTGGAATCAAACCCTGGAATTTCACAGTTTTAGGAATTGCCGTAACGCCCCGGAAAATCCGCCCCTCTAGGGTGATCGCGATTTCAACAAGGGGTCTGTCATGATTTTGAAGAATTTCTGGAAGAACGAAAGCGGCGCCACCGCCATCGAGTATGGGTTGATCGCCGCCCTGATCGCGGTGGTGATCATCACCGGCGTCACCGCCGTGGGCACCAGCCTCAGCACCACCTTCACCAACATCTCGGGCAACCTGAAATAGGCGTAGCGTCCGCGCCCATGCCCCGCTAGCCT
>CANKIV010000244.1 GCA_947482125.1 Alphaproteobacteria bacterium | reverse complement strand
TGAAGAAGACGGTGCTTGCCGCCCTGGTTGTTTTCGGCGCCGGGTCGGCCCTCGCCTCGCCCGCCATGGCCGATGCCTGCAGCGGCCGCGACCATGCCGGCGGCACAATCCTGGGCGCCATTGCCGGCGGCATGCTGGGCGGTGCGGTGAGCAAGGGCAATGGCGGCGCGGTGATCGGCGGCGCCCTGCTGGGCGGGCTGGCGGGCAACGCCCTGTCGCGGGACTTGGACTGCGAGGACCGTCCCTATGCGGTGCGGTCCTACAATGACAGTTTCCACGGACCGGTCGGCCGGCGCTATGGCTGGAAGCGCGGCCCCAATCGCGGCTACATCGTTACCCATCGCGAGTATCACGTTCGCGGCCGGCTGTGCCGCGACTTCACCCAAGTGGTCTATCGCCGGGGCCGCGAATTCGACCGTCACGGAACGGCCTGCCGGCGCCGCGATGGCGAATGGGAATTCGCCTGAAAGCGGCCTGTGACGGCGCGAAAAACCCGGCTTTGTCGGGGTTTTTCGCTTGCGCTGACGAGTTTTGGGGCCGGGCCGCAACAAATGGGTAACCATTGAAGGCTAGGCTTGGGCCTGAAACTCCATTCAGCGTGCCATGGCGGAATCCTGGACTATCAGTGTCGGCGGCCGGGTTTATGGCCCCTATACCCTCGAGCAGATGCAGGGCTTCCATGCCGAAAACCGGCTGGCGGACCATTCCCTGATCGCGCGCGCGGGCGAAGAGCAATTTCATCCGGCCATCGAGGATTCCGAACTGGCGCCGCTCTTTCAGACCGCCAGCGACCAGGTCGCCGCGCCGGCCGCTGAACCGGCCCCAGCCGCGCCGCATCGTTTCGGCCGCAGCGAGACGGATGTCGCCGGGCCGCCCGCGCACTTCGTGATCGTTGCCGACATAAAGTCCGGCTCGATCAGCAGCCTGGAAGAAGAGATTTTCAACCTCGGCCAGGCGCACCGCTTCATGCCCCAGGCCTGGGTGCTTTCCAGTGAAGCCTCGATCAACACCATCCGCAATGCGCTGGTGCAGAAACTGGGCAAGATCGACACGCTGTTCATCGTGGATGCGGCCCATGACAAGGCAGCCTGGTTCAATTTCGGACCCGAAAGCGATACCCGCATCCGCCGGATGTGGAGCCGCCCGATGGAACATGCCGGCCCGGAAAAACGCGCCGTCAGACGTGCGTAAGTCCGCCGGCATAGCGCCGGGCGTTCGCCACATAGCTTTCCGCTGACATCTTTATTCCCGCCACCTGTTCCGGCGTGAGGTCGCGCATCGCCTTTGCCGGCGATCCCAGGATCATCTTTCCGTCCTCGAAACTCTTGCCTTCAGTCACCAGCGACGCCGCCCCCACCAGGCATCGGGCCCCGATCCGGGCACGGTTGAGCAGGATCGCGCCCATGCCGATCAGCGAATGTTCCCCAACACTGGCGCTATGGACGATCACGCGGTGGCCGATAGTGACGCCGCGACCAATTTCCACGGGCTGCCCTGGGTCGGCGTGAATGATGCTATGATCCTGCACATTCGAGTCCTGGCCCACAGTGATCCACTCGTTATCGCCGCGCAGCACCGCGCCAAACCATATGCTCGCGCCTTTCAGCAGCCGCACCTTTCCGATCAGAACTGCATCAGGCGCGACAAAACAGCCATCCGCAATCTCCGGCATGAACTCTCCCAGCGCGTAAATCGGCATTCGCATCTCTTTCGTGACATCGCATTCAATTATTCACACACGGCGCCGCAAAAATAGATACCCTTGAAACAGGCGGTACGATTCGCCGCCTGCGATCAAAGGGGTATCGGCACTGGTGCATCTCGCACTACGTTCGCCAATAGTTTCAAGGGCCGGGAAACCGGACAGCCCCTCCCCCTCGCTCACACCCAAAAGCACCTCACATCACATCGGGAGTATTTATGGCCAAACGCTCTATGCGTTCGAAGTCGCGTGACTCTGCCTTTGCCCAAGAGAATGTGCATCCGCTTTTTCCCGGCCGCGCCGGCTGGACTCCCCATGATCCCGATGGCCAATTCCGAGACCGAAAATACGTAAAGAACATCCGGGCGATGAGCCCGGCCCAGCAGCAGCTGATGGATGCGGTCGATACCAACAGCGTGGTTCTCGCGCTCGGCCCCGCCGGCACCGGCAAAACCTATCTCGCCATCGCCAAGGCCGTGGAAGCCCTGGAATCGGGCAAGGTGCAACGCATCGTGCTGTCGCGCCCGGCGGTGGAAGCGGGCGAAAGCCTGGGCTTCCTGCCCGGCGACCTGCAGGAGAAACTGGCGCCCTATCTCAGGCCGCTCTACGACGCCCTGACCGAGCGGCTGGGCACCAAGCGACTGAAAGCCATGCTGGCCGACGGCATCATCGAAATCGCGCCGGTAGCCTATATGCGCGGCCGCACCTTGAGCGAATGCTTTGTGGTGATCGACGAGGCGCAGAACTGCACCTACACCCAGATCAAGATGCTGCTGACGCGGCTGGGCTGGCGCTCGACCATGGTGCTGACCGGGGATCCCGACCAGACCGACCTGCTGCCCGGCATTTCGGGGCTGGCCGATATTGCGGCGAAGCTGGACCGACTGCCGGAGATTCCGGTGGTGCGGCTGGCGGAAGGCGACATTGTCCGTCACCCGCTGGTGGCGTCGATGTTGACGGTTTTGTAATAACGCAAAGAGCGCGGGTTGAACGCCCGCGCTCTTTTTTTTCAGATGGTCCGGCTCAGGTTCATCATCGCCAGGCCCAGAATGAAGGCCCAATAGGCCGCCAGGCCCACGGCAAAGCCGTAGGCCATGCCGGAGCATTCCTTCTTGCGGAATGACCGGGTGGAATTCTCAAACAGCACGCTGGGGCCAGCCAGCAGCATCACGCCATAATAGGCCCAGGTCGCAAGCCCGCCTTCCGGCTTCTTCGCCACCAGGCGGTAAAAATTGGCCACGATGCCCGACAGTGTCAGCCCGCCCGCAAGCAGGAACAGCAACAAAATGAGATTGTGCATGAATGCCCCTAAGGCTCAGCCTTTCTTGTTGTGAAACAGGGAAAAGACGGCCGCCTTCACCTTGGCCTGGGGCTGGGCCTGGTGCAGATCGGCCGCCACGGCCCGCCAACGGGGGCTGAGAGGCGGGATATTGCCGGACAGCAGGGCGGCGAAGGCAAAGGCCGCTCCGGCCTTGAAGAAAATGGACATGTCCTGAAATGACGCAAAAATGATGTTTCCAGGTCACGCATCGCAAGAATTGGGCAAGCCGTGCCGCGGCTGCGGCCCCACGTGTTAAGCTTGGCCTCCATGAGCAATGCGGAACAGCGCGACGACATTCACCAGCATTCCGGCTGGTGGCTGCCTTTGGCCTTTGCCTTCGCCATCCTGCTGCTGTCGAGCCTGTTCCTGGGCTGGTATCTGCGTCCCGGTCCCCGCGCCCCCGCCGCGCCCACCGGCCAGTCGAACATCGTGCACCTGACGGTACGCGGCGCGGCTTTCGCCATCCCCGCCAATTACATCGAAAGCGCCGCGGCACGGGCCGGCGGCGACCAGGACAGCCTGGCGCTGGCGGCGCTGTTTCCTTCCTATCGCGGCTATTCCGACAGCGAGGCGAAACTGTTCCAGGGCAATGCCCGGATTCCCCGGTCATCCATCTGAGCCTCAGGGGTGACGCCAACAGGCTGAATCCGCAAGGGCGCCT
>CANKIV010000243.1 GCA_947482125.1 Alphaproteobacteria bacterium | reverse complement strand
TGATGATTATCACGATGTGGTGAAGAAGAAGCTGAAGGCGCTGGCCGGGCATATTTTCCAGAGTTTCGGCGCCGAGGTGAAAGTGTTCGTGGATACCGCGCCGGTGATGGAAAAACCGCTGGCACAGAAGGCCGGGTTGGGATGGCAGGGCAAGCACACCAATCTTGTGTCGCGCGAATTCGGCTCCTGGCTGTTCCTGGGCAGCATCTTCACCACCCTGGAACTGCCCCCGGATGCGGCGGAAGACGATCATTGCGGCAATTGCCATGCCTGCCTGGACGTCTGTCCCACCGACGCGTTCCCCGCGCCCTATCGCCTGGATGCGCGGCGCTGCATTTCCTATCTCACCATCGAAAACAAGGGGCCGATCCCGCGTGAATTCCGCGCCGCCATGGGCAATCGCATCTATGGCTGCGACGACTGCCTGGCGGTGTGCCCCTGGAACAAGTTCGCCAGCGCCGCGTCGGAGATGAAACTGGCGGCGCGCGTGGAATTGAAAAATGCGCGTCTTGCCGATCTGGCCGCGCTGGATGACACGGCATTCCGCGCCTTGTTCCGCAAATCGCCGGTCAAGCGCATCGGCCGTGACCGCTTCCTTCGCAATGTGATGATCGCCATCGGCAATAGCGGCGACGCGGGTTTGGCGGATGCGGCGAAGATAGCGCTGGCGGATGCATCCCCGCTGGTGCGCGGCGCGGCGGTGTGGGCGCTGTCGCGCTTGCTGCCGCGGCAGGATTTCGCGGCGCTGGCGCAGGCCACGCAGGAAACAGATGAAGACGTGCGCCGGGAATGGTCCGCTACGGCCTGAGGCTTTCCAGATTTTCCCTGGCTTCCGCCGCCGCCTCGCCCGAGCCGCTTTTCAGCGCCGCCTGGAAATCGCGGCGCGCGCCACCGAGATCTCCCAACTGACGCCGCAGCAGCCCGCGCTCGACCAGCGCCTCGCCATCGCCGGGCCTGAGCTTCAGCGCCGCTTCGATGTCAGTACGCGCCTCGGCATAGCGCTTGAGAGCGCGGCGCGCGCTGGCCCGCAGCACCAGAAGATCGGTTCGGCGGGGCGAAAGCTGCAGCGCGGTGCTGAGCCTGAGTTCCGCTTCCGACCAGTTGCGCCGCATCGCCTGGGCGCGGGCGAGATCGGCATAGAGATCGGCATCGCCCGGCGACAGCGCCAGCGCCGCCGAAAAACTCTGCGCCGCCTTGGCGCCGTTGCCCGCCAGCAGCCAGGCATTGCCGGCCTGGGTGGACAGCACCGCGCGGAAAGCAAGGTCCGGCACGGCGGAGTCGGCGGCGGCCCGGTCAAGCCGCGCGCCCGCATCGCCATAGCGTCTGAGCTGTATCAGCGCCAGCGCCGCACAATGCAGCGCGGGCGCACCGCCGCCCGACTTTGTCCAGCTGTCCGCATCCGCCAGTGCCGCCGCCGGCTTGATGCTGCTGACGGCCAGGCAATCGCGGTATCGCGCCGAATCCGGCGGGCTCGCCGCCGATGCGGACAGTGGCAACAGGCAGGCCATAAGCGCAGTGATCGCGGCATTCTTTGCGGACATTCCAGCAGCTTAGCAGCAATAATGTCTTGGGCAGGCATGAAATCCTGTTAGGCTGGACGCCTCGGGGAAACACCAGATGTCCTTCGCACGGGTCACGGCCGCCGCGCTGCTTTTCATCACTCTCGCGCTGCCCGTGGCGGCGCAGCCTGCGGTGCCATCCGCGCTGCTGGGTCCGCGCGCCGCGCCCACCGCCCATATCCAGGTCGGGTCCTTGCCCGTCATGGACACCACGCCCGCCTTCGACGCCCAGGCGGCCACCCGCGCCTATCTTGCCAAGGTCAGCGGTGAGGCCCGCGCCAGGTCCGACGCCTATTTCGAAGGCGGCTATGTCCTGCAGGTGGTGGACCTGTTCTATGCCTTGTGCGTAGCCGGCCTGTTGCTGTGGCTGCAAATATCCAGCCGCATACGCGACTGGGTGGAAGACCGCACCCACAGCCGCAGCTATCAGGTGATGCTCTATGCCGCCGCCTATGTGGTGCTGACCACACTCGCGGCACTGCCTCTTGCGGTGTACGAAGGATTTTTCCGCGAACACGCCTATGGCCTGTCCAACCAGAGTTTCATGGCCTGGCTGGGCGACTTCGGCATCCAGTCCGCGATTGCCCTGGTGACCGCGGTTCTGTTCCTGCCGGTTCTATATGTGGTCATGCGGCGGACGCGCGAAAGCTGGTGGATTTGGGGCGCCGGCCTGGCCATCGCCTTCCAGATCCTGATGCTGGTGATCTATCCCGTCTTCATCGCCCCCCTTTTCAATCATTACACACCTCTTCCCGACGGTCCGATAAAGGCGCGCATCCTGTCGCTGGCCCGCGCCAATGACGTGTCGGCGCAGGATGTCTGGCTGGTGGATGCCTCGCGCCAGTCAAACCGCATTTCGGCCAATGTCTCCGGTTTCCTGGGCACAACCCGCATCAGCCTGAACGACAACCTTCTGAAACAGGGCAGCCCCGACGAAGTGCTCGCGGTGATGGGGCATGAAATCGGCCATTATGCGATGGGCCACATGCTGCGCCTGGTGCTGCTGACGGGCCTGGTGACGATTGTGGGGTTTGCCTTCGTCAATGCCGGATTCCTGGCGGCCTGCGATGTCTTCGGCGGCCAGTGGCAGGTGCGCAAGGTCAGCGATGTGGCAGGCCTGCCCCTGCTGGCGGCGCTGTCCGCCATTTGCTTTTTCCTCGCCACCCCTGTGACCAATTCGATTTCGCGAACCACCGAATTCCAGGCTGACCTTTTCGGGCTGAACGCCGTGCGCAAGCCCGACGCTTTCGCCACGGTGATGCTGAAGCTGTCCACCTATCGCAAGCTGGAACCGGGGCCGTGGGAAGAAGTGATCTTCTTCACCCATCCCTCGGGGCGCACCCGCATCGAAACCGCGATGCGCTGGAAGAAGGAGCATATCGCCGAGCCCGACATACGGGACACGGCGAAGCTGCCCTGACGTGGACCTGAAATCGCTATTCCAGCAGGCCCTGGCCGCCCATCAGGCCGGCAATCTCGCGGCAGCCGAAACCCTGTATGGCCAGCTGCTGGCCGGCAAGCCCGGCCATCCGCAAGTGACCTATCTGCTGGGCGCCCTGCGCGCCCGGCAGGGACGCACCGCCGAGGCGGTGGAGTTGCTGGAAGCCGCGCTGGCCGCCCAGCCGGACAGTCCTGCGATCCTTCTGCATCTGGGCAACGCCCTGCAGGACCTGAACCGGTTCGAGGCGGCGCTGGAAAAATACGACCGGGCGCTGGCGATCAAGCCGGGCTATGGCGACGCCGCGAACAATCGCGGCAATGCGCTTGCCGCCCTGGGCCGGCTTGACGCGGCGCTGGCCAGTTTCGATGCGGCGCTGGAAGTCCAGCCCGGCGATGCCGGCGCCTGGTACAATCGCGGCGTCGCGCTGCAAAAAGCCCTGAGACTCCAAGAAGCGATCGCCGCTTTCGACCGCGCCCTGGTCCTTCGCCCCGACATGGCGGAAGGCTGGAACAACAAGGGCAGCGCGCTGCTGATGCTGAAACGCGCCGCCGACGCGCTCCCTGCTTTCGACCGGGCGCTGGCGCTGCAGCCGCACAATTCCCAGTTCCGGATGAACCACGCCACCGCACTGCAAGTGCTGAAACGATATGACGAGGCGCTGGCCGACTATGACCGGATGATGGCGG
>CANKIV010000242.1 GCA_947482125.1 Alphaproteobacteria bacterium | reverse complement strand
TAGAGCGCATCGTACAGGCTGCCCCAGCGGGCATTGACGGCGTTGAGCGCAAAGCGGGCATTGGTCAGCGGCACCACCAGTTGCGGCCCGGCCATGGTGGCAATTTCGGGATCGACATTCTGGGTGCCGATCTGGAAGTCGTTGCCTTCGGGGACCAGATAGCCGATCTCGCGCAGGAAGGCGGTGTAGTCCAGTGGGTCGATGGGGCGCTCGGGATTTTCCTTGTGCCAGGCGTCGATCGCGGCCTGCAGCTTGTCGCGCTGGGCCAGAAGGGCGCGGTTCTCCGGCATCAGCTTGACCGCCAGTTCGGCAAAGCCCTTCCAGAACCGGTCCGCATCCACGCCCGTGCCGGGCAGGGCTTCCTTGGCGATGAAATCATGCAATTCGCGCGCGACCTGCAGGCCGTGGACCGGGACTCTATCCGTCATGACGCTCTTCTTTTGTGAGGGTTGCCCCAGCCTAAAACGCCGGCGCCCAGGGGTCAAAACGAAAAGGCCGGACCTTCCGGCCCGGCCTTTTTATCAGGCAATTGCGCTTTTGGACGCCTAGTGCGGCGGGATCATCCAGGGGAACACGAACTGCTGCAGCCAGACCAGGATGCTCAGCAGCGCCGTGAAGACGAGGGAATGGATGAAGGTGCGCCGGAAGATGCTGGACTCCTGGCCCTGCAAGCCGCTGATCGCCACGCCGGTGGCGATATTCTGCGGCGAGATCATCTTGGCGAAGCAGCCGCCCGACGAGTTGGTCGCTGCCATCAGCACCGGGCTGAGGGGCGGCACCGACTGGTTGGCCGCCACCACCTGCAGGTTGCCGAACAGGGCGTTGCCCGACGAGTCGCTGCCCGACAGGAACACCGCGACCCAGCCCAGGAAGGCCGAGAGCAGCGGGAAGAACATGCCCGTGGTGGCGACCGCCTTGCCCAGCGTGTAGGTGAGGCCCGAATAGTTCATCAGATAGGCCAGGCCCACGATCGCCGTCACCGTCAGGGTCGGCAGCAGGATCTGCTTCCAGGCGGTGGTGATGGCTTCCAGGAACTTGGAGATGCCCAGGCCGGTCGCCAGCGCCGTCAGGATCGCCGTCACCAGGACGGCAGTGCCGGTGGCGAAGGGCTGGAAATTCCACACCGCCGCATAGGGCTTGTCATACAGGGTGATAAAGACCTGGTTGTGCAGGCCCGGCCACTGAATCGGCTGGGCGAAGAAGGTCGCGACCTTGAAGTGGGTCCAGGCCATGACCACGACGATCATGATCAACCACGGCAGCCAGCCCTGCCACAGCGGCACATTGCGATGGGCCGAGTTGGGATCTTCGGTCGGAACAACAAGCGCGAACTCCGGATCGGGCTTGGGCTGCCATACCCGCAGGAACAGCACGGTGCAGATCAGCGAGGAGCCCGCCGAGATCACGTCGGTCAGTTCGTAGCTCAGCAGGTTCGCGCTCAGGAACTGGCCTGTGGCGAAGGCGCCGCCGGCGACCAGGATCACAGGCCACAGCGCCTTGACCGACCGCAGGCCGCCAAACATGGCCATGACATAGAAGGGCAGCAGCAGGGCGAAGATGGGAAGCTGGCGGCCCACCATCGCGCCCAAAGTGGCGGCGGGAAGGTCGGTGACGCCGGCCAGGGTGGTGATCGGAATGCCCAGCGAGCCGAAGGCGACCGGGGCGGTGTTGAAGATCAGGGCATAGACCACCGCGTCGATGGGCTTGAAGCCCAGCATGATCAGCAGCGAGGCGGTGATGGCGACGGGGGCGCCGAAGCCCGACACGCCTTCCAGCAGCGAACCGAAGCCGTAGCCGATGACGATCAGTACGATGCGCTTGTCGTTGGGCAGGTGCGCCAGCACCCAGCGGCGGAAGGCGTCGAAACGCCCCGACAGGACCGCGGTGTTGTAGAGAATGAGGGCGGCGAACACGATCCACATGATCGGCCACAGCGCGAAGGCGACGCCCGCCGCCGTGCTGGAAAGGGCGAGGTTGACCGGCATCTGCCAGACGCCGATGGCGATCATCAGCGCCACCGCCAGGCCGGCCAGCGAGGCCTGCCAGGCTGGACGGCGAAGCACACCCAGCATCACCAGCACCACCACGATCGGGATGGTCGCAACCAGGAAGGACAGGAGAAGGCTGTCGCCCACGGGAGTCAGTAGCTGATTGAACATCTTGTTTCTCCGTATGCGAAGCGCCCCAGCGCGTCGCGTTTCCCACTTGTCCGGCCGCGCCCGCCGGAACCGGCGTGGCGCTTGTCATTTCGAGGTATTGGGATTTGCGTGGACGAAGAAGGCCGGACTTGCGGCTTCGAAACGTCCGATTTCCCCTTCAGAACCCCATTCTTGTTGGGTCCGTTAGAGCAAAAAAAAGCCTTTAGGCCAAGGCTGTTAAGACTGTGCAGTGCAGCAATTGCAGCGGCAAAGCTGTCACAAAAGACAGGTCAGACGTTCCAGGTCGAAGCGACGTGGTCCTTGTCTTCCTGGGTATTCCGCTCCGACATCAGGAAGCCGTAATAGCCGCAGCCGCCGCCGGGATACTCGCGGCAGATGGTGGGACGGGCGGTATAGATGGTGCAGCAGCGCTTCTCGGTATCGAAGAACTGGCAGATCTTGCCGAAATGCTTGTCGGGCTTGCGGCGCATGGCGTATTTCGCTTCGTCATCCACCTTGGTGAACTTCTTGCGCGCCGCTTCAAATGTCAGCTTGAAGTGTTTGGCAAGGCGCTCGACGTCGCGCTTGTTGAGCGGGATCAGGGGGTAGGAGCAGCAATAGCCCGGACACTTCGCACAGTTATAAAGGCCCACCGGGTACCGCCTGAATCATTGCAACACCTCTGACTAGCATGAACGCGTTGTAAGGTCAGATGATCCATGAGTGACGCGATGACGCGCCTGTCGCCCTGGAACCGGGTGCGATAAGATTGGGCCAATGGCCAACCAGCCGATCTTCTTTGACGCTTCGGGACGCCGCGCCGCCCGCATCCGGATTGTCGCCTGGGTAACGGGCCTTGCCGCGCTGGTGATCCTGACGGGTTTTGCCGCCAGCCTGATCCTGGCGCCGCCTGTCACCGGGCTGGACCTGCCCGGCCGCGCGATCGGCGCCAATCCCGGCAATCTGGTCAAGCGGGCGCAGAAGCCCGGCCTGCTGGCGCGCGCCGAGCGGCTGGCGGCGGCGGCGCGCAAGCGCCGGCTGGAGGAGATCGGCCGCATTCGCCATGCGCAAGGCGCGCAGCCCGGCCGGGTGCTGCCCGCCATCCTCAAGCCGCAAGGCACGCGCCCCCTGGCGATCGGCTATTATACCAACTGGGCGGGCAAGGATGACGCCAGCTGGCCCTCGCTCAAGCGGGCGCTGAAGACGCTGGACTGGGTGGTCCCCAGCTGGCTGACGCTGGATGGCCCCGGGCTCGACTTCAAGATCACGCTGGATCAGCGGGCGCTGGACTTCATGCGCCGCGCCAAGCCGGGGGTCGCCATCCTGCCGATGATCCAGAACGCCACCGCTGGCCAGTGGGATGGGGCGGGCCTGGCGAAATTGCTGGCGGACCGGGCGCGGTCGGACCGCCTGCTGGACCAGATTGTGAGGTTCGTCGCCGCCCACAAGCTGCAGGGCGTGACGGTGGATTTCGAGAATGTGCCGGCTGCCGCGCACAAGGATCTGGAAAGCTTCCTCACCCGCATGTCCGCAGCCTTCGCGCCCAGGGGGTGGATCATCGCCCAGGCCGCGCCGTTCGACGATGACGAATGGCCCT
>CANKIV010000241.1 GCA_947482125.1 Alphaproteobacteria bacterium | reverse complement strand
GCGAAGCATTACGGCATGCCCGACGTGCCCGGCGATGTGAACAACTGGGTGCGGGTGGACAATGCCGACAAGTATGGCCGTGGCGGCATCCTGCCCATGGCGGTGTTCATGACCCAGAATTCGCCCGGCCTGCGCACCAGCCCGGTGAAGCGCGGCAACTGGGTGGTGCAGAAGGTGCTGGGCATCCGCGTGCCGCCGCCCCCGCCCGTGGTGCCGGAACTGCCCAGCGACGAAACCAAGACCGACCGGCCGATCCGCGAAATGCTGGCGCAGCATCGCTCGGTGCCGATGTGCGCGGCCTGCCACTCCAAGTTCGACTCCTTCGGCCTGGTGTTCGAGGGCTTCGGCCCGGTGGGCGATGCCCGCACCAAGGACGGGGCAGGGCGTCCGGTGGACAGTTCGGCGACCTTCCCCGGCGGCGTCGAGGGCGTCGGCGTCGCGGGCCTGCAGTCCTTCATCCGGGATCACCGCCAGGACAAGTTCGTGGACAATCTGAGCCGCAAGCTCCTAGCCTATGGCCTGGGCCGCTCGCTGCAGCTCTCCGATGAATCGCTGGTCGACACCATGAACCTGCGCGCGGCCGCGAACGGCTACCGTTTCAGCGCCCTGGTCGAAACCATCATTTTAAGCCCGCAATTCCTGAACCGGCGCCTGCCGGAAAAGGCCGAGCTGCAAAAGGCCCAATTGCAACCGGGCGCCAAATTGGTCAAAACAGCCTTCCAGAAGGGGAATTGATATGACCCGTCCCACCGACACGTCTCCCAGATCCCGCGCTTTCTCCCGCCGCGCCGTGCTGCGCGGCACCGGCTGCGCCATGGCCTTGCCGTGGCTGGAATCGGTCAGCGCGATGGCCCAGGCCCCGACGCCGGCGGATTTCCCCAAGCGCTTCGGCGTGGTGTTCATGGGCTGCGGCATCAACGAGGATCACTGGAGCGCCACCGGCTCCGGCGCCGAGATGAAGCTCAGCCGGACGCTGACGTCGCTGGAACCGCTGAAGAAGAAGATCAACGTCATTGACGGACTGCAGGTCAAGTCGCTGATGGGCCAGGGCATCCATCCCGCCCAGACCGGCAGCCTGCTGTCGGGCGTGCAGATCGCCAAGGGCGCCCTGATCCATTCGGGCATCAGTGTCGACCAGATGATCGCGGGTCATGTCGGCCAGGATACGGCGCAATCTTCCATCGTGCTGTCCTGCGAGCAGCCGATGACCGGTTATCACGAGACCAATTTTTCCCTCGCCTACAGCTCGCACCTGTCCTGGCAGACCGCCGAATCCCCCGTGCCGGTCGAGGTCTATCCCTCGCTGGCCTGGGACAGCCTGTTCGACAATCGCGGCACCCTGCTGAACATCTCGGTGCTGGACCGCGTCAATGACCGCGCCAAGGACCTGTCGCGCAAGATCAGCGCCACCGACCGCGGCAAGCTGGACGAGTTCATGACCAGCGTGCGCGAGATCGAGCGCCGCGTGGAAGTGATGCGCAAGGGCGCGAACGATGCGAATGAGAAGGCCGGCCTGAAGAATGCCTCGCTGGCCACCATGGACCGCCCCGTCAACGGGTTGCCGGAAGACCTGCGCGAGCATTCCAAGCTGATGTGCGATATCATCGCCATCGCCTTCCAGACCAACAAGAGCCGTGTCGCCTCGCTGCTGATCTCGCGCGACCTGTCGGCGATGTACTACCCCTTCATCAACGTCAAGGACGGCCATCACTCCGCCTCGCACAACAACAATTCCGATGATTACGAGCGTATCGCCAATTTCCACGTCAGCCAGTATGCCTATCTGGCCTCCAGGCTGGACAGCATGAAGGAAGGCGAAGGCACCGTGCTGGACAATAGCTGCCTGATGTTCATGTCGAACATGTGGGTCGGCCGCACGCACGACAATTCGCGCCTGCCGCTGATCCTGGCGGGCGGCCTGGGCGGCACGCTGGAAACCGGCCGCTCGCTGAGCTACCTGAAAGAGACGGACGACAAGCGCAAGATGTGCAGCCTGTATCTGTCGCTGATGGACCGCTTCGGCATGAAGCTGAACGCGTTCGGCGATTCCACCACGCGGCTTCAGAACATCTGATCTGCGCCTGATCCATGAAAAAGGGCCTGGCGGCGAAACCGTCAGGCCCTTTTTCGTGACAACGCGGCTGGTTAGGCGGCGGGGACGAAGTTCACCTTGCCCAATTTCTCGATGCTGAAGATGCCCAGGATGCCACCCTTGTTGGCGGTGCCGGTCCACAACCCGTCAGGGCCCTTGGACATCTTGCGCAGGCGGGTATAGCCGCGGCTTTCAACATGGGTGCGGGCCTGCGCCTCGCTGAAAACGGTGGTGCCGGGAAGATTGCTCTCGGCGGCGGCGGGCGCGGGGGCCTGCGCGGGAACTTCCTGCGCCAGCGCAACGCAAGCGAAAAGGCTGCACGCGGCAGCGGTCATTGCAACAAGGCGCATGAGGTCTCCGGGTTAATGTCCAGTGTTATACGGATATGTGCCGGCAAATGTACACCAAGGCCGCTTTTCGGCCTTCCGGGCGGCCGAATGGCAAGCAAGTGCAGCGCAGCAAAGCGAAGATGGGCGCGAGCCGGTTGCGCCCTGAGGTGCCAGGGTGTAGCAGCTTCCCCCGATGCCGCTCTGGATCAGCCAAAGCGCATCATTTGGACAAGGCACGCGCAATGACAATTGGTACTGTGAAGTTCTTCAACACCGACAAGGGATTTGGTTTCATCGCGCCGGAAGGCGGCAGCAAGGACGTGTTCGTTCACGCGACCGCGCTCGAAGCGGCGGGCCTGCGTTCGCTCAGCGAAGGCCAGAAGGTCTCCTTTGACGAACAGCCCGACTCCAAGGGCACCAAGGCCGTGAACCTGAAGCTCGTCTAGCGCGCGCCAAAGAAAGTCCGGCGGGGGCGAAAGCCTCCGCCGCCTTCCTGTTGATCCGTTCTGACGAGGCTAAGTTCATGGCACCCAGGCCTCCCAACTACGCGCACGACCGCCAGCAGCGCGAACGCGCCCAGGCACTCAAGGCGAACGAAAAGGCTGAGCGTCGTGCTCAGGACGCCGCGTTGCGCAAGGCGGAAAAAGAAAAGGCCCCGCCGACCGACGGCGATCGCTGATCTTTTCTGGTCGGTTTCCGGCGGCTACTTCGCCGTGCGGGATTCGGTGATCATCCGCATCAGCTGATTGGAAAGCGCACGGCCCGCCAGGGCCTGCACGCCGTTCAGATAGCCTTCTTCGGCCAGCTGCGCCTGCAGGGCCGGAACATTTTCAACCTTGCCGCTTTTGGCAATTTGGAAGGCGCGTTCCACGACGCTGGGACGGTCTTCCATTCGGACTGGGGTATCGCTCATCCCCATATTCTAGCAGAGCATTGTGCCGAATGCACCGGGCGTTCTGCCGCTGGCCGGGTTAACTAAGGCAGGTCCCTCAAGGACTTACCCCTCGCCCTCCAGATGCTTGCGCAGCGCCGGGGAGGGCACTTCGTCAAAGCGGTAGCTTCTGAGAAACTGCAGGCCCATTTCCGGCGCTTTCTGCCAGATTATGCGGGCCTCATAGGCCAGCCGGTTGCGCATATCCATGAAATACAGGCGCTCGTTGATATATTGCTGGTCTTCCAGGTAGACGCGCGCCCCGGCGACGGAAATGTCGCGGGTTTCGCATTTGATGTAGCGGCTGCCGTCCAGGTTGGCGATCCGGCTGCCCCACAGCACGCGCCGCCGCTGCGTCACGCGCCGGCTGGCCAGGCCGGTTTCCTGGGTTCTTGAGGCGCTTGCTGTCTTGATCATCTGAGCCATTCTGCTCTTTTTGCCGATGCTCAGGATTGCACCGGCGATATTGCGCCAGCCTTAAACTG
>CANKIV010000240.1 GCA_947482125.1 Alphaproteobacteria bacterium | reverse complement strand
TATCGCGGAGTTTGGAACAGGCACTGCATCACGCCATCAAGCTCGCCAGCGACCGGCACCACGAATACGCCACGCTCGAGCACCTTCTGCTTGCCCTGATGGACGATGCGGACGCCAGCCAGGTGATGAAGGCCTGCAATGTCGACATGGATGCGCTGAAGAAGTCGGTCCAGAAATATATCGACGAAGACCTTTCCACCCTGGTGCTGGACGATTCCGACGAGGCCAAGCCCACCACCGGTTTCCAGCGGGTGGTGCAGCGCGCCGTGCTGCATGTGCAGAACTCGGGGCGCGACGAGGTGACGGGCGCCAATGTGCTGGTGGCCCTGTTCACCGAGCGCGAAAGCCATGCCGTCTATTTCCTGCAGGAGCAGAACATGAACCGGCTGGATGCGGTGAGCTATATCAGCCACGGCATCGCCAAGCGTCCGGGAATGAGCCAGCCCAAGCAGGTGCGCGGCGCCGAAGAGGAAGAAGAGGGCGAGAAGCAGCCCAAGCAGGGCACCGAGGCGCTGGAAGCCTATTGCGTCAATCTCAATGAAAAGGCCAAGTCCGGCAAGGTCGACCCCCTGATCGGCCGGGCCGCGGAAGTTGACCGCACCATCCAGATTCTCTGCCGCCGCCAGAAGAACAACCCGCTGTTCGTGGGCGATCCCGGCGTGGGCAAGACCGCGATCGCCGAAGGCCTGGCGCGCAAGATCATTCGCGGCGAAGTGCCCGAAGTGCTGCGCGGCTCGGTGATCTATTCGCTGGACATGGGTTCGCTGATCGCCGGCACCCGTTATCGCGGCGATTTCGAGGAACGCCTCAAGACCGTGGTCAAGGAACTGGAAAGCCTGAAGGGCGCCATCCTGTTCATCGACGAGATTCACACCGTGATCGGGGCCGGGGCCACCAGCGGCGGCGCGATGGATGCCTCCAACCTGCTCAAGCCCGCGCTGGCCCAGAGCACGTTGCGCTGCATCGGCTCGACCACCTACAAGGAATACCGCCAGTATTTCGAAAAGGACCGCGCCCTGGTGCGCCGGTTCCAGAAGATCGACGTCGCCGAGCCCACCATTGAGGATTCGGTGAAGATCCTGATGGGGATCAAGAGCTACTTCGAGAACTACCACAAGCTGCGCTACACCGCCGACGCCATCAAGGCGGCGGTGGAGTTGTCGGCCAAGTACATCAACGACCGCAAGCTGCCCGACAAGGCGATCGACGTGATCGACGAGCTGGGCGCCTCCCAGATGCTGCTGCCGGAAAGCCGCCGCAAGAAGGTGGTCAATGTGCGCGACGTGGAAGAGATCGTCGCCAAGATCGCGCGCATTCCCGCCAAGTCGGTGTCCAAGGACGACGCCGAGGCCCTCAAGACTCTGGAAGCCGATCTGGGGCGGGTGGTGTATGGCCAGGATGCCGCCATCCACGCGCTGTCATCGGCCATCAAGCTGGCGCGGGCCGGCCTGCGCCAGCCGGAAAAGCCCATCGGGTCCTATCTGTTCTCGGGCCCCACCGGCGTCGGCAAGACCGAAGTCGCCAAACAGCTGGCCAGCGTGCTGGGCGTGGAATTCCTGCGCTTCGACATGAGCGAATATATGGAGCGTCATACCGTCTCGCGCCTGATCGGCGCGCCGCCAGGCTATGTCGGCTTCGACCAGGGCGGCCTGCTGACGGACGGCATCGACCAGCATCCGCACTGCGTGCTGCTGCTGGACGAGATCGAAAAGGCCCATGGCGACCTGTTCAACATCCTGTTGCAGGTGATGGACCACGGCAAGCTGACTGACCATAACGGCAAGAAAATCGACTTCCGGAATGTGGTTCTGATCATGACCACCAATGCGGGCGCCTCCGATGCCGCCAAGGATGCCATCGGCTTTGGCCGCGGCAAGCGCGACGGCGAGGATGAGGAAGCCATCAAGAAGCTGTTCACGCCCGAATTCCGCAACCGTCTGGACTCGATCATTCCCTTCGCGCCGCTGACGCGCGCCACCATCGACAAGGTGGTGGAGAAGTTCGTGCTGGAACTGGAAGCGCAGCTGGCCGACCGCGATGTCACCTTCGACCTCACTCCGGAAGCCACCCGCTGGCTGGGCGAGAAGGGCTATGACGACGCCTTTGGCGCCCGTCCGCTGGCCCGCGTCATCCAGGACAATATCAAGAAGCCGTTGGCCGACGAGATTCTGTTCGGCAAGCTCAAGGATGGCGGCACGGTGCGGGTGCTGCTGGACCGCGAGAAGGACAAGCTGGCCTTCGAATTCATCCCCGCGGCGGAAGCCAAGCCGCGCGCGCCGCAGCGTGGCAAAAAGAAATCCGAGACCACCGAAAAATAGGGAGTTTGCGCATGAAACTTCTTCCGGGATTTGCCGCAGCGGCTGTTCTGGCCGCATCGCCCGCCTTTGCCCATCACGGCTGGAGCGGGCAGGAGGAGAAACTCACCACCATGACCGGCACGGTAGTGCAGAGCGTCAGCCTTGCCGGCCCGCACGGGGCCATGAAGATCAAGGTGGGCAACCAGGTGTGGGACATCACCCTGGCGCCGCCCGCACGCACCAGCCGCGCCGGCCTGACCGAGGGCAGGATTCCGGTCGGCGCCACCGTGACGGTGCGCGGCAACCGCACCACCGAACCGGGCCATCACGAGATGAAGACCATCTTCGTGAAGCATGGCAGCGATGAGTATCACGTCTATCCCGACCGCGAATAAGCGCGGGTGAGCGCAGCCCTGTTCTTCACCTGGCTGGAAGGCTCCCTGCTGGGCCAGTTCACGCGCTCGCTGGGCGTGTGGAGCTACGGCACCATCAATCTGGTGCATATCATCGGCATCGCGTTGCTGTTCGGGTCGATCCTGCTGCTGGACCTTCGGCTTCTGGGCGCGTGGCGCCGCATCCCGCTGGCGACGATATCGGGACCGACCACTTTCATGGCCCGCATCGGCTTTGCCTTGGCGGTGTCCAGCGGCATTCCCATGCTGTCGGTCAATGCCACCGATTACATCGGCAACCCGTTCCTGCTGGTGAAATTCCCCGCCATCGCGCTGGCGCTGGTCAATGTCTGGCTGGTGCACCGTTCGCAGGCCTGGCGCGCCCATCGGGTGCGGGACCTGATGCCACGCGAACGGCGCAGGCTGGCAATCGCCGCAGGCCTGTCGCTGACCTTCTGGCTGACGGCCATCACCGGCGGCCGAATGCTGGGATACTGGTAGCTACAGCGGCTCGTGGTGATGCACCACGGCGGGCGGGGCGGCGAACAGCGGCCCCAGGATCGCGCGCCATTCGGTGAAGGCGGGGGATTGGCGAAAACCCACCGTGTGATCTTCCAGCGTGTCCCACCACACCAGCAGCAGGAAGTCTTCCGGATTCTCGATGCCCGGGCGCATCTCGACCTTGCGGCAGCCCTTCGATCCTTCGATATGCGGCCTCGCCTTGGCGAAGGCAGCTTTGAAAGCCTCGGCCTGGCCGGGCTTCACGGTGATAAGGGCGCGTTCAAGGATCACAGGGCACTCCTGATTTTTGCGGCGATGGGTTCAAGCCGGGCCGCCTCTACCATGAGTTTGCCGTGCGGCGCCATGGGAACGCCTTCCCAGCGCGGCACGATATGGAAATGGATGTGGAAGACGCTCTGGCCGGCGGCGGCACGGTTATACTGCTTGATCAGGATGCCGTCCGGCTTCAGCGCCGTGTCCACCGCTTTCGCCACTTTCTGCACCGTGGCCATCAGCGCGCTCAGGCCCGCAGCCGAAAGGTCCAGAATGTCCGCAGCCGGTTCCTTGGGCACCACCAGCACATGGCCATCGGCTTCGGGCATCACGTCCATGAAGGCGAAACTCTTCTCGTCCTCATAGACCTTCAC
>CANKIV010000239.1 GCA_947482125.1 Alphaproteobacteria bacterium | reverse complement strand
AGCGGACCTGAAAGACGTGGCGATGAGGATCGGCGCAGGCTCGGTGCTGGCGACGGCGGCAGGCGGCGGCGCGCCTTACGACATGGTCTCGCGTTTTTTCGCACCCTATTACGGGGTACCGGAAGATCCAGTGACCGGCTCGGCCCATTGCGCACTGACACCCTTCTGGGCCCAGCGGCTGGGCAAGAAGACGTTGAAGGCGCGGCAGGCTTCAGCGCGCGGAGGCGACCTTGTCTGCACCGATGACGGCGCGCGCACCATCATCCAGGGCCATTGCGCGCTTTACCTTACGGGCGAAATCGAAATCGATTACTGACGCGCCGGCTTGTCCGGCATGTTGCCCAGCGGTTCGTTTTCGCTGTTGAGGCCTTCGCGGGTGTCGGCGTCATCGACAATGCCTTCGTCGAACATGGCGAGCCCGTCTTCCAGATAATCGCCCAGCAAGGGAAGGCCGAGCAGATATTCCGCCGCGCGGCGCGAATGCTCCGACCTGGCGGTGGCGATGGCTTCCTTCCATTCGTCCAGGTCGTATGTGCCGCGTCCCAGCCAGGCCAGCGCCACCAGGCGGACGCGTTCGTCATCGTTAAGGCCGCGAATCGCACCCAGCAGTTCCTCGCGCACCGGATCGTCACCCGCGTCGGTCAGCACGTCGGTCTGGCCGTCATCAATCGGGTTGGAACCGGTATCCGGATCGGCACCCTCTTCCTTCACGTCATATTCGCGGGCTTTCAGGATGATGAAGCTCACCTTGTCCAGGGGCAGGTTGAGCGATGGTTCCTGCGCCGATTTGCGCGGGGCGCCGGAGGAAGCTGTCAGCGAAGCCATGGGAGTTCCTGCGTTTTTTGTGCTTTTGTGAAACGCGCCAATGCGCCGCAATGTTCCCATGCGTCTTTGGAGCCTCTGCGGCGTTGACGGGCGGGGGCCATGCGCCTATATCGGCGGCGGGCCACACCTCCCCAACGAGGTGCTATCATTCTGGAAGGAATGAAACGCGATGACTGAAGTTGTTCGTCCGGCTGTGCGTCCCGCGCGGCCTTTTTTTTCGTCCGGACCCTGCGCCAAGCGGCCGGGATGGACGGTAGAAGCCCTCAAGGGCGCGCTGGTGGGACGTTCCCACCGCTCCAAACCCGGCAAAGCCAAGCTGAAGGATGCGATTGACCGCACCAAGAAGCTCTTGGGCGTGCCCGACGGCTACCGCTGCGGCATCGTGCCGGCGTCGGACACCGGCGCGGTGGAGATGGCGCTGTGGTCGCTGCTGGGCGCCCGTCCCGTGGACCTGTTCGCCTGGGAAAGTTTTTCCGAAGACTGGGTCACCGACACGGTCAAGCAGCTCAAGATCAAGGACGCGCGCACCTTCAAGGCGCCCTACGGCGAGCTGCCGGACATGACGCAATACAATCCCGCCCATGACGCGGTGTTTGTGTGGAACGGCACCACCAGCGGCGTGAAGCTGGCGAATGGCGACTGGATTGCCGACAACCGCAAAGGCCTGACCATCTGCGATGCGACCTCGGCCGCCTTCGCGATGGAACTGCCCTGGGACAAACTGGATGTGGTGACCTTCTCCTGGCAGAAGGTGCTGGGCGGCGAGGCCGCGCACGGCATGCTGATCCTCAGCCCGCGCGCGGTGGCGCGTCTGGAATCCCATACGCCCGCCTGGCCGATGCCGAAAATCTTCCGCATGACCAAGGGCGGCAAGATCGTGGACGGCCTTTTCGAAGGCGAGACCATCAACACGCCCTCGATGGTGGCGGTGGAAGATTATCTCGATGCGCTGAGCTGGGCGGAAAGCCTGGGCGGGCTGAAGGGACTGGTCCAGCGTTCCAACGCCAATCTCGGCGTGCTGGAAAAGTGGGTCGCGGGTTCGACCTGGGCCGGCTTCCTGGCGCAGGACAAGGCCATCCGCTCCAACACCAGCGTCTGCATCAAGATCACCGACCCCTGGTTTGAATCGCTGAGCGACGAAGCCAAGGCCGACGCCGCCAAGAAGATCGCCACCCTTCTGGACAAGGAAGGCGTGGCGCTGGACATCGCCGGCTATCGCGCCGCCCCGCCCGGTCTTCGCATCTGGTGCGGCGCCACGGTGGACCAAGCCGATCTGGAAGCGCTCACGCCCTGGCTGGACTGGGCCTGGGCGCAAGTCAAAGCCTAAACGCAAGGAAGCATCGCATGCCGTTCATCTCGGAAAACAAGCTGGAAGAAGCCCTGGTGCGGGCCGTGAAAAGCCCCGCCACGGCGCCGGATTTCTATCGCCTGCTGCTGGAAAGCGACCTGCTGGTGCTGGGCACCGTCGAAGGCCGGGACGGCAGCGAAAAATTCAGCCTGGAGCCGGGCGGCCAGCTTCAGCTGGTGACCGGCGAGCGCGGCGGCGAGAAATTCCTGCCGGTGTTTTCGTCCGTGCCGCGCATGCAGGAATATGTGAAGGAAGAGGCCAAGTATCTCGCCATCAACGGCCGCGCTTTGCTCGATCTGACCCGCGGCGCGCCGGTGATCCTCAATCCCTCTTCTGAATATGGCCGCGAACTCACGGCTGAGCAGGTCGAGCAGCTGCTCAATCCCGTGGCCGCACCGGGGCAGTTCATCCCGACATCTGCCAGCGATGCCTTCTATCCCATGGCGCTGGTCAATGTCCTGACCCAAGTGTTCGCCCAACATCCCCAGGTGCAGACCGCCTGGATGATCCGCATCGGCATTGGCGAGCCGGGCGCGGACTTCCAGCCCCTGGTCGGGATTGAGACCAGCGGCGACATGGCCGCGCTGGTGGCCGAGATCGAACGCGCCGCCGCGGAAGGCGCCCCCGGCACCGCGTTCGACTTGCAGCGGGTGGACCGCAGCCGCCCCACCGGCATGGCCAGCGCCCTGATGCAGGCCCAGCCTTTCTACCAGCGCGGCACATCGGTGCCCGGCCGCCTCCTCAACTAATCCCCTCAATTAAGTCCCTCTTTCGAAGGATACCCCCATGCCCAAGGTTCTGATCGCCGACAAGCTGTCGCCCGCCGCCGTCGCCATCTTCAAGGAGCGCGGCGTGGACGCCGATGTGAAGACCGGCCTCACCAAGGAAGAGCTGATCAAGATCGTGGATCAGTATGACGGCATCGCCGTGCGCTCAGCCACCAAGCTGACCGCCGATGTGCTGAAGGCCGCGAAGAATCTGAAGGTGGTGGGCCGCGCCGGCATCGGCGTCGACAATGTCGATATTCCCGCCGCCACCGCCGCCGGCGTGATCGTGATGAACACGCCCTTCGGCAATTCGATCACCACCGCCGAACATGCCATTTCCCTGATGCTGGCGCTGGCGCGCGAGCTGCCCGCCGCCAACGCCTCCACCCAGGCCGGCAAGTGGGAAAAGAACCGCTTCATGGGCGTGGAAATCACCGGCAAGGTGCTGGGTCTGATCGGGGCGGGCAACATCGGCTCCATCGTCGCCGACCGCGCCAAGGGCCTGAAGATGCGGGTGATCGCCTATGATCCCTTCCTGTCGCAGGAACGCGCCAACGATCTGGGCATCGAGAAGGTCGAGCTGAACGACCTGCTGGCACGCGCCGATTTCATCACCCTGCATGTACCGATGACGCCGGAGACCAAGAACATCCTGTCCGCCGACGCCATCGCCAAGACCAAGAAGGGCGTGCGCATCATCAACTGCGCCCGCGGCGGATTGATCGACGAACTGGCGTTGAAGGCGGCGCTGGACAATGGCCATGTGGCGGGTGCGGCGCTGGACGTGTTCGAGACCGAACCGGCCAAGGAAAATATCCTGTTCGGCAACGAGAAGGTCGTGGCGACGCCGCATCTGGGCGCCTCCACCACCGAATCGCAGGAAAATGTGGCGTTGCAGGTGGCCGAGCAGATTTCCGACTACCTGCTGACCGGGGCCATCACCAATGCCCTGAACATGCCGT
>CANKIV010000238.1 GCA_947482125.1 Alphaproteobacteria bacterium | reverse complement strand
CCGTCAGGCCGCACTCGTCGCTCCGATACCGTCCGCCAGCACCAGAAGCAATCTGCTGGCCGCCGGGGCAGTCCGCAGACGGTCAGCTAGCGCAAACGCCGCTCATAAACTAACATTGCAACTGGACCACTCTGTGGGGGCCGGTCACTTTGGCGCAGCAGGATGGCGCTGACGCCGCTCGTCTCGGCCGCCAGCGACAGGCGGCGGCTGGCGACAAGGTCGAGGGCCTTGGGCTGGCCGCGCACTTCCAGCAGCAGGGCGCCCACATGCGGGCAGGCGAGAATGTCGCTGGCCGCCGACAGGGCGTCGTCCACCTTACGGGTTCGCACCAGGATCAGTTGGCGCGGATCGCCGCCCAGTTCGGCCAGCCCTTGCGGCGATACCGCGCCATATTCCAGCGCCTCGAAATCGGGGCGTACCCAGAAGAGGGGTTTTCCCCTTGCCGCCAGCATGGCCAGCAGCACGGCAAAGCCGCTGGCACTCCAGACCTCGGCAAAGACTTCGTGCAGACCGCTAGGACGCAATCCCCCGCCCAGCACGCTATCGGCCTGTGGATGACCCAGGGAGATGGGGGGCCGGTCCGGTGGCAACCCATAGCGCGCCAGGGAATGGCGCAATTCCGCGATTTTTTCACTATTGTTCATGTTGTGTTCTATCATGCCCCCGCGCCCGGGGGAGTCAAGGCATGGGCTTTGTTGTGAATCATTCTCAAATTTCATGGATACTCATTTACTTGGCGCAACGCTGGCATGTTGCGCCGCAACTGGCGGCATGGTCACATGCTGGGTAATTCTAAGAAGAACGGGAAAATTTCGCGGCTTTCAGGGCCGGGAAACTGCGCCCGATTGCCGGTTGGGGTTTGAGATGGGTTTGCCGCCGAAACAGGGTCTTTATGACCCCCGCAATGAGCATGACGCCTGCGGCGTCGGCTTTGTCGCGAACATCAAGGGTGCGCGCAGCCACGAGATCATCGGGCTGGGCCTGCAGCTCCTGATCAATCTCGACCATCGCGGCGCGGTGGGCGCCGACCCGCTGGTGGGCGACGGCGCCGGCATCCTGATTCAGATTCCCGATCCCCTGTTCCGCGAATGGGCCAAGGACACCGGCGTGACCCTGCCGCCACCTGGCCAGTATGCGGTGGCGATGTGTTTCCTGCCGCGCGAAGCCAAGGCGCGCGAAATCGTCGTCAAGCAGTTCGAGCATTTCATCAAGGTCGAAGGCCAGGTGCTGCTGGGCTGGCGCGATGTCCCCACCGATCCGGCCGGCCTGGGCAAGACCGTGCTGGACGGCATGCCGCTGATCCGCCAGGCGATCATCGCCTCGGGCCCGCACACCCGCGACCAGGATCACTTCGAGCGCAAGCTGCTGACCATCCGCAAGCAGACGCAGAACCCGCTGGCGGCGCTGGCCAAGAAGCACAAGCTGCCGGCCATCAACCAGCTTTACATGCCCAGCCTTTCGACGCGCACGGTCGTTTATAAGGGCCTGCTGCTGGCGCATGACGTGGGCCGCTTCTATCGCGACCTGCAGAATCCGCTGACCGTCTCGGCGGTGGCGCTGGTGCATCAGCGTTTCTCGACCAACACCTTCCCGAGCTGGAAGCTGGCGCATCCCTACCGCTACATCGCCCATAACGGCGAGATCAACACGGTGCGCGGCAACGTCAACTGGATCAATGCCCGCCGCCGCGGCATGGAATCCGAGCTTCTGGGCCCGGATCTCGACAAGATGTGGCCGCTAATTCCGCACGGCCAGTCCGACACCGCCTGCCTGGACAATGCGCTGGAACTGCTGGTCGCCGGCGGCTATCCGCTGGCCCATGCGGTGATGATGCTGATCCCGGAAGCCTGGGCCGGCAACAAGAGCATGTCGCCCACGCGCAAGGCTTTCTACGAGTATCATGCCGCGCTGATGGAGCCGTGGGACGGCCCCGCGGCAATCGCCTTCACCGACGGCCGCCAGATCGGCGCGACGCTCGACCGCAACGGATTGCGCCCCGCCCGCTACATCGTGACCGAAGACGACCTGGTGATCCTGGCGTCGGAATCGGGCGTCATCCCGGTGCCGGAAGAGAAGATCAAGCGCAAATGGCGGTTGCAGCCCGGCAAGATGCTGCTGATCGACTTCGAGGAAGGGCGCATCGTCGAGGATGAGGAGATCAAGAAGAAGTTCTCCGAGGCCGAACCCTATGAAGACTGGCTGAAGGCCGCCCAGTTCAAGCTGGAAGACCTGCCCGACCTGCCCGAAGATCATCGCGCCAAGGCCAACGATCCCTCGCTGCTGCTCGATCAGCAGCAGGCATTCGGCTACACCCAGGAAGATCTGCAATTCTTCCTGGAGCCCATGGCGGCGATGGGTGATGATCCCATCGGCTCGATGGGCGCCGACACGCCGATCGCGGTCCTGTCGAGCAAGGCCAAGCTGCTTTACAATTACTTCAAGCAGAACTTCGCCCAGGTCACCAATCCGCCGATCGATCCGATCCGCGAAGAGCTGGTGATGAGCCTGGTGTCGATGATCGGGCCGCGCCCCAACCTGCTGGGCCGCGATGCGGGCGCGCACAAGCGGCTGGAAGTGACCCAGCCGGTGCTGACCAATGCCGATGTCGAGAAAATCCGCTCGATTTCCGAACTGGTGGACGGCGCTTTCCGCACCGCCACCATCGACTGCACCTGGCCGGCCAGCGAAGGCGCGGACGGGCTTTCCAATGCCGTGCAGCGCATCTGCCTCAATGCCACCGATGCGGTGCTGGCGGACAACAACATCCTGATCTTGTCCGACCGCGCCGTCAGCGCCGACCGGATTCCGATTCCCGCGGCGCTGGCCATCGCCGCCGTGCATCATCACCTGGTGCGCCAGGGCCTGCGCATGCAGACCGGACTGGTTGTTGAAACCGGCGAAGCGCGCGAAGTGCATCATTTCTGCGTGCTGGCCGGCTACGGCGCCGAAGCGGTCAATCCCTACCTGGCCTTCGAGACGCTGGAGCAGATCCGGGTCAAGCAGGGCCTCAGCCTGAAGGCCTATGAAGTCCAGAAGAACTACATCAAGGCCATCGGCAAGGGCATTCTGAAGGTGATGTCCAAGATGGGCATCTCCACCTACCAGTCCTATTGCGGGGCGCAGATTTTCGACGCGGTGGGCCTTAGCACCGAATTCATCGAGAAATACTTCACCGGCACCGCCAGCACGGTGGAAGGCATCGGCATCAAGCAGATCGCCGAGGAAAGCGTGCGCCGTCATCGCGACGCCTTTGGCGACAACCCGATCTATCGCAACATGCTGGATGTGGGCGGCGACTATGCCTTCCGCCTGCGCGGCGAAGACCATGCCTGGACGCCGGAATCGGTGTCGCGCCTGCAGCATGCGGTGCGCGGCAACAATCCGGACGAATACGAACTCTTCGCGCAATCCATCAACGACCAGAATGAGCGGCTGCTCACCCTGCGCGGGTTGATGAACCTGAAGACCGACGCCGGCGTGCCGCTGGATGAAGTCGAGGCGGCCAGCGAGATCGTCAAGCGTTTCTCCACCGGCGCGATGAGCTTCGGCTCGATCAGCCGCGAAGCCCATACCAACCTCGCCATCGCCATGAACCGCATCGGCGGACGCTCCAACACCGGCGAGGGCGGCGAGGAAGCCGACCGTTTCAAGCCGCTGGCCAATGGCGATTCCATGCGCTCGGCGATCAAGCAGGTGGCATCAGGCCGCTTCGGCGTCACCGCCGAGTATCTGGTCAATGCCGACGACATCCAGATCAAGATGGCCCAGGGCGCCAAGCCCGGCGAAGGCGGCCAGCTGCCCGGCCACAAGGTGGATGCCAATATCGCCAAGGTGCGCCATTCCACGCCGGGCGTGGGCCTGATTTCGCCGCCGCCGCATCACGACATCTATTCCATCGAAGACCTGGCGCAGCTGATCCGCGACCTCAAGAGCGTCAATCAAAAGGCGCGCATCT
>CANKIV010000237.1 GCA_947482125.1 Alphaproteobacteria bacterium | reverse complement strand
GACATATCCGGTGCGGAAGCGGCTGATGGCCGGCGCATTCAGCGGCGCTTCGCTGGCCGGCAGCAGCGCCACCTCGGCCACCACAGTCTTGTCGGACAGTTGCGTTTCGGCATCAAAACGGCGGATCGCATCCAGGGTGGAGCCAAAGAAATCCAGCCGCAGCGGCTGTGCTTCGCCCGGCGACCACAAATCCACGATGCCGCCGCGCAGGGCGAAATCGCCCGGCTCGCGCACGGTGCCGGCGCGCACATAGCCATTGCCCGACAGGAAGGCGACCAAAGCGTCACGATCCACCTCCGCGCCGTTTTTGGCCACGAAGCTGGCGCCATGAATGACATCCCTGGGCGGCACGCGCTGCAGCAACGCATTGACGGTGGTGACGATGACGCAAGCTTGCTCGGGGCTACGCGCCAGGGCCGCCAGGGTCGCCAGGCGGCGGCTTTCGATATCGGGCTTGGGCGAGACCCGGTCATAGGGCAGACAGTCCCAGGCCGGAAAATCCAGCACCGTCACTGACGGCGCGAAGAAGGCGATGGCGCGCCCCGCCGCATCGGCCTGAAGATCGTCCTGCAAAACGAACAGCACCGGACCATTGCGCCGCCTTGCGGATTCCGCCGCCACATAAGCGTCATAACCCTGCGGCGCGCCCGAAACGGTCAGGCGGCCCTGCTGCTTGGCGATGTAATCCAGCCGGTCCACTTATGATCCCCAGCGCGGGTTCTTCTGTTCGCACACCGCCTTGAGGGCCGCAAAAACCGGATTGTCATATTCCGGTGGGACCGGCGCGGCGCCCCGCAGCCAGGCATAGACATCCTGGTCGGGGGCGGCGAGCAGCGCCTCGAACTGGTCCAGGCCCGCTTCATCCAGACGCGCCAGACTGCTCTCGGCATAGGCACCGAATATCAGATCGACTTCCTTGAAGCCGCGCCGCTGGGCCCGAAACAAAAGCCGTTTCCGGCGGTTCTCCGAAGAGCCACCCTGTTCCACGTCATCCATGGGCGGCATATAGCCCCGGTTTGGCGCGTTAACAATGGTATACGTGGCCGATTAACGCTGCGGCCCAAAATCGTTCCGCCAGTGCGCCGCCAGCGCGTATCCTGCGCACATGTCAGGATACGGCCTCGTCATCGGATGCGGATTCGCCATCATGCTGCAGGCCTTGACCGGGCTGCTGGTCACGGCGCAGCCCCAGCGGCTGCGTGCGCCGCAAACGGCGCGGTTCACATTCCTCTGCTTCGCTGCGGTCGGCCTCCTGACCCTGGGATGGGCTAGCCTGCGCGCATGGGATTTCCATTATGACCGTCCGGGCGTGGTGAATATCGAACTGTCCTCCGACCAGTCGCAGGTTCAGCTCGAGCGCATCGCCTCGCTCCTGGGCGTCAACACCCGTCAGCCGACACCAGCCATGGCCGACGCCATCGTGGACCGCCTGCCGTCGCATGTCTGGCGCATGCCGGTGGTGCAGCGCGAGGCGTTCGGGCTGGCGCTCGACCAGGTTCCCGCCAGCAAACGTTTCTCGGTCGTGGTGCGCAGTATCCCGTCCAGCGCCAATTCCGTCGCTTTTTCCGACGACATTCTGGCCGTGCTGCGCCGCCATGGCTGGCAGGCCCAAAGCATTCGCGACCTTGACGTCAATGCCAAGCTGACCGGGATCGCGGTGGCGGTGTCGCCGATGGTCAAGTCCAACGCGCAGGTGCCACTGAATGCCAAAAGGCTGATCGTGATGCTGCAAAAGGCCGGCATCTCCCCCTATGGCGCGCCGCAACCGGGCCTGACGCCCCGCCAGTTCGAACTGGTGATCGGCAGCGGCCCGCAATAAAGCGGCGTTGAAGGCGCGGCACACCGCCCGGTATCGTGCCTGCCATGCGGCCCGCGATTCTGTTCCCCCTGTTCGCCGACATCCGCACCCTGCCCGGGGTGGGCCCCAAGCTGGAAAAACTGATCACCAAGGTCGCCGGGCCGAAGCTGGCGGACCTGGCTTTCGACCTGCCAGTCGGCGTGGTGGACCGTTCCTATCGTCCCAAGCTGGCCGCCGCCGAGCCCGGCCGCATCGCCACCGTCGAGGTCAATGTGCTGGACCACCTGCCGCCGCGGGTCAAAAGCCAGCCTTATAAAGTGCGCGTTTCCGACGACAGCGCGGTCATGGAACTGGTGTTCTTTCGCGCCCATGCCGACTATCTGACAGCGCTGTTGCCGGTGGGCGCCAAACGCCTGCTGTCGGGCCGGATCGAGAAATTCAAGGACCGGCTGCAGATGGCGCATCCCGACTATGTCGTGGCGCCGGAGGAGATCACATCCCTTCCCCTGCACGAACCCATCTATGGCCTGACCGAAGGACTGACGGCACGTCCCATGGCCAAGGCGGTGCGCGGGGCGGTGGAAAAAGTCCCGCTCCTGCCGGAATGGCAGGATGCCGCTTTTCTCAAACAGCGCAAATGGGACAGCTTTGGCGGCGCACTGGAAAAGGCGCACGCCCCGGCGCATGACAGCGACCTGTTACCGACAACGGCGGCGCGCCAGCGCCTGGCCTATGACGAACTTCTCGCCAACCAGCTGGCGCTGTTGCTGATCCGGAGCCATTTGCGCGGCAACAAGGGCCGGGTTGTTTCGGGCAACGGCAAGCTGAAAGCCAATGTGGTGGCCGCCCTGCCCTTCGCCCTGACCGATCCGCAACTGGAAGCGCTGGCCGAGATCGAAAAGGACATGGCATCCGAAAAGCGCATGCTGCGGCTGCTGCAGGGCGATGTCGGATCGGGCAAGACCATCGTGGCGCTGCTGGCCATGCTGGGCGCGGTGGAGGCGGGATTGCAGGCGGCGCTGATGGCGCCCACCGAACTGCTGGTGCGCCAGCATCTGGCATCGCTGGAGCCTTATGCCAGGACAGCGGGCGTGCGGCTGGCCTGCCTGACCGGGCGGGAAAAAGGTGCGGGCCGCGAAGTCACCTTACAGAAGCTGGCGGCGGGCGAGATCGACATACTGATCGGAACCCATGCCCTGTTCTCCGACGATGTCGCCTTCAAGGATCTCGGCCTGGCGGTTGTGGACGAACAGCATCGCTTTGGCGTGCATCAACGTATGCAGCTTCAGTCCAAGGGCAAACCGGCGGACGTGCTGGTGATGACGGCCACGCCCATTCCGCGCACCCTGGCCCTGACCGCCTATGGCGACATGGATGTTTCCAAGATCACCGGCCGCCCTCCGGGACGCAAACCGGTGGAGACGCGGGTGATGGGCGCCGCCCGCCTGGACGACCTGATTTCGCATTTGCGCACGGCGCTTGATCGCGGCGCGCGCGCCTATTGGGTCTGCCCGCTGGTGGAGGAATCGGAAAAGATCGATCTCGCCGCCGCACAGGACCGCGCCGTGATGCTGCGCCAGGCGTTGGGCCTGAATGTCGGACTGGTGCACGGAAAGATGAAAGCAGCCGAGCGCGACGCCGCGATGACGGCCTTCAAGGCGGGCGAAACCCAGCTTCTGGTCGCCACCACCGTGATCGAAGTGGGCGTCGATGTGCCGGAGGCCACCATCATGGTGGTGGAGCATGCCGAGCGTTTCGGCCTGGCCCAATTGCACCAGCTGCGCGGCCGGGTCGGACGGGGGACGGGGAAATCCAGCTGCATCCTGGTGTGGCATGAACCGCTGGGCCAGACCGCCAAGGCGCGGCTGAAAACCATGCGCGAGACCGATGATGGCTTTGTCATTGCCGAGGAAGATTTGCGCCTGCGTGGTCCAGGCGAAGTGCTGGGCAAGCGCCAGAGCGGCGCGGAGGAATTCCGCATGGCGGACCCGGCTGCCCATGCCGATCTGCTGGCCGTGGCCCATGACGATGCCCGGCTGATCCTGACCCGGGATCCCGATCTGAAATCGCCGCGCGGCGAGGCGCTGCGCACCCTGCTCTATCTGTTCGGACGCGACGAAGCGGTGCGATATCTGCGAACGGGATAACGCGTGCTAAGCGGGATGCGACGCTATCGCCACAAGATTTTTCCCGATCGCGCCATGTG
>CANKIV010000236.1 GCA_947482125.1 Alphaproteobacteria bacterium | reverse complement strand
GTGGCGATCAGCCAGGCGATCGTGCCGATCTCGCTGGAGCTGAATCTGAGCAAGGCGGAACAGGGCATGATCCTGGGCGCCTTCGGTCTTTCCTACGCCTTGTTTGAAATTCCCATGGGCCTCCTGGGCGACAAGCTGGGTGTGCGCCGGGTTCTGAGCCAGCTGGTGCTGGCCTGGTCGCTGTTCCTGGCGCTGACCGGCGCGGTGTGGAACCTGACCTCGCTGTGGATCATGCGCTTTCTGTTCGGGGCCGGCGAAGCGGGCTGTTTTCCCAATCTGACCCGCATGCTGTCGGCCTGGCTGCCGCTCAGCGAGCGCGTCAAGGCCCAGGCGGTGATGTGGGCCTTCGGCCGCTGGGGCGGTGCGCTGGCGCCGCCGGTGGCCTATTTCGTCATCTATCATTTCGGCTGGCGCTGGGGTTTTGCCGCGCTGGCGCTTCTGGGTGCGGCCTGGGTGGCGGCCTTTTATCCCTGGTTCCGCAACGATCCGGCGGAGCACAAATCGGTCAATGAAGCCGAACTGGAACTGCTGGAAAGTTCGCGCAAGCTGGTGCTGCACGATCACGGCATGCCCTGGTACCGGCTGTTGATGCAGAGGGACATCGCCTTCCTCGGCCTGCAGTATTTCGGCTTTTCCTACACCTGGTATTTCTACGTCACCTGGCTGCCGACCTGGCTGCAGCAGGCGCGCGGGTTGAGCGCGCTGGAATCGGCCGGTTACGCCATGATGCCTCTCGCGGCGGGCGGCTGCGGCTCCATCGTGTCGGGCTTCCTGCCGCTCTCCGTTCCGCGCAAGTGGGTTGCGATCGGCGGCTTCCTCGCCAGCGCCACCCTGATCTGCTTCATTCCCAATGTGCCGGGCGTGCTGCTGCCCATGCTGTTGATGGCGGCGGCCAGCTTCTGCGGCGATCTCACCATGCCGATCTCCTGGAACACCTGCGTGGAGATCGGCAAGCAATATACCGCCACCGTGTCCTCGACCATGAACATGCTGGGCAACTTTGCCGGCTTCGTCGCGCCGGTGGTGTTCGGCTTCATCCTGCAGAACACCGGCAACAACTGGAGCTATGTGATGTACACCATGGCGGCGGCCTCGGTGGTGTCGGCGCTGTGCTGGTTCTTCATCGAGCCGGACGCCGACCGCAGCTGATATTCTCCAGAAGGTTTTGAACCCGTGAAAATTGATCTGACTGGCCGGACAGCCGTGATCGTGGGCGCCAGCGGCGGCCTGGGCGAAGCCATGGCCCACACCCTGTCGGGCGCCGGCGCCAGGCTGGCTCTGGTCGGCCGCAACCAGGCCAAGCTGGACAAGCTGGCTGGCGACGTGAAGGCCAAGGGCGGCACGGCGGAGACGTTCACCGCCGACGTCACCAACGAGAATGACGTTGCCCGCCTCACCGACCAGGTGAATGCCAAGTTCGGCAAGCCGCAGATCCTGATCAACAGCGCCGGCATCAATATCCGCAAGCCCGTGACCGACTACACGCTCGCCGAATTCCAGAGTGTGATGGACTCCAGCGTGCTCAGCACCTTCCTGGCCTGCCGCGCCTTCGTGCCGGGCATGAAGGGCACCGGCTATGGCCGCATCATCAACCTGTCCTCGATGATGGCGCACATCTCGCTGCCCAACCGCACGCCCTATTCCACCGCCAAGGCGGGCCTTTTGGGCTTCACCAAGTCGCTGGCGCTGGAACTGGCGCTGGACGGCATCACCGTCAACGCCATCTCGCCCGGACCTTTTGCCACGGAAATGAATCTTCCGGTGATCAACGATCCGGAAGCCAACAAGCTGTTCCTCTCCAAGCTGCCGGTGGGCCGCTGGGGCCATGTCGAGGAGATCGGGGCGCTGGCCTGCTACCTGTGCAGCGACCTGGCCGGCTTCGTCACCGGCACGGACATCCTGATCGATGGCGGCTGGACCGCTGCCTAAGCCTTCGGCCTGGGCCGGATTCGTTCGCCCACGTCCCGGTTACCGTTCTGACGGACGACCAGTCGCCCGGATGGCCCCCCAAAGCCGGCCTTTCCCAAGCTTTGTAAGGGGGCCCCCGTTTGGCAGTGGCCTTGGGACCCGGGTCTATAGTATCCATGGCCCGGGGTGAGGGCCTTGAGGGGCCAACAGGGCAGGGCTGCCGCGATCGGGGCCCGTGATTTTTCACATGGGAAGGCCATCAGGCTCTCCGCAGCCGGCGCCGCCGGCCAACAAAATAATGTCAGGGTTTTGAGGAACATGCTTTCGACCGACAACAAGAACGAACTGCCGCTGGTGGTGGTGATGGGCGTGGCCGGCTCCGGCAAATCCACCATCGCGGCCGGGCTGGCCGAAAAACTGGGCGTGGATTTCATCGAGGGCGATGCGCTGCATCCCCAGGCCAATGTCAACAAGATGGCGGGCGGCCAGCCGCTCACCGACGAAGACCGCTGGCCATGGCTGGAAGCAATTGGCGAACGCATCGATGCCGAACGCGCCGCTGGCATGGGCGTGGTGGTGTCCTGCTCGGCGCTCAAGCAGGCTTACCGCGAATGCCTGCGCAAGAAAGTGAATGGCCGGGTGCAGTTCATCCTGCTGGACGGTCCGCGCGACCTGATTTCCAAGCGCATGATGGGCCGCAAGGGTCATTTCATGCCGCAGTCGCTGCTGGACAGCCAGCTCGCCACCCTGGAAAAGCCGGGTCCGGACGAAGATGCGGTGATCCTGGACATTTCGCACAATGTGCCGACCCTGCTGGTCGAAGCGGTGCAGTCGGTCGGGCGATAATTTTTCAAAAGGGGGGCGTGCATGATGCGGTTCAGGACACTTGGCCTGCTGATGGCGGCTGCGATGGCGGCCACGCTTTCGGCGTCTGCGCAGCAGGTTGATACTTCCAACCTTCCCAAATTTCCCACCCCGCCCCCGGCGGTGACGGCGGAAAACAGCATCATCAAGCCGCCCTACGCCGACGCGCCCGAAACGATTGCGAACCCGGCCGTGCCGCAGGGCGACATCCGCGAATTCATCCTCTATTCCCAGGACAGCAAGGTCTATCCGGGCATCGTGCGGGTGGAGAGCGAGAAGACCGCCAGGCGCGACGCCTATGGCAACCGCCTGGCCTGGCCGGCGGAAGACATCTCCGCGCCCGCCCCCTACATGCGCCATGTCTGGGTCTACATTCCCGCCGGCTACAAGCCCGGCACGCCCGCACCCTTCATGGTGGTGCAGGATGGCCGCGGCTACATCAAGCGCCTGGCGCCGGTGCTGGACAACATGATTGCCGCCAAGCGTCTTCCGGCCATGGTGATCGTGGCCGCCGATTCCGGCGGCAGCGACGCGCAGGGTTCGCAGCGCGGGCTGGAATACGACACTTTGTCCGACCGCTACTACCAGTTCGTCGAAACCGAACTGCTGCCGGCGGTGACCAGGAATTACGGCATCACCTTCACCAAGGACCCGGAAGGGCGTGCCGCGATGGGCGGGTCATCGGGTGCGATCTGCGCCTGGACCATGGCCTGGTACCACCCCGAGAGCTACCGCAAGGTGCTGTCCTATTCGGGCACTTTCGTGAACCAGGCCTCGCCCATGGACCCCAAGACGCCGCGCGGCGGCTGGGAATATCACGCCAAGCTGATCCCCGGGTCGGCGAAAAAGCCGATCCGCATGTGGATGCATGTCAGCGCCCAGGACCTTCACTTCGACGATCCGGAAAACACCTGGCACAACTGGCCGCTGGCCAACAACCGCATGGCGGCTGTGCTGAAGAAGAAGGGCTATGACTACAAGTATGTCTGGTCCGAGGACTCGCGCCATGTCGATGGCCGTGTGGTGATGCAGACCTTGCCGTCGGCTCTGGAATGGCTGTGGCGGGACTATCCCAAGGGCTGAATGGCCGGGGTGTTCAAATAAGGGGAAACGCATGACGCGCATCAGGATACTGACGCTGCTGGCTGCTTCTGCATGGGTGCTGTCGGCTTCGGCGCAGCAGGTACCGGAACAGCCGAAATTTCCCACCCCGCCGCCCGCGGTGACGGCCGAGAACAGCGTCATCGGCCCCAATTACGCCAACGCGCCGG
>CANKIV010000235.1 GCA_947482125.1 Alphaproteobacteria bacterium | reverse complement strand
GCATGCGCTCAACCGTCGCCTGATGCTGTCCACCACCATCGGTGGGATTGTCATGGCCGCCACGCCCCTGCGGGCACAGACCGCGCCGGCCGACACCGAGTGGCGCAGCTATGGCGGCGATCTTGCTCATACGCGCCACGCGCCGCTGGACCAAATCAATGGCGAGAATTTCAACACGCTGGAAGTCGCCTGGGAATTCAGCACCAAGAATCTCGGGGCCCGCCCCGAGGTGATCCTCCAGGGCACCCCGCTGCTGATCAAGGGCAAGCTCTATTGCACCGCCGGCGCGCGCCGCGACGTGGTCTGCCTGGACGCCGCCACCGGCGAGCTGCTCTGGCTCCACCGCAGTCCCGATGAAGGCCAGCGCGCGCGCAACGCCCCGCGCCAGCTTTCGGGACGCGGCGTCGGCTACTGGACCGACGGTGCCGTCGAACGCATCATCTATGTCACCATCGGCTACCAGATGATCTCGCTGGACGCCCGCACCGGGCTGATGGACCTCAGCTTCGGCGTGCATGGCGTTGTCGACCTGAAGAAGGAAATCGACCAGGACCTCGACCCCGAACGCGCCGATATCGGCCTGCACACCGCGCCCACCATCGCCAAGGGCGTGGTCATCATCGGCGCCGCCCACACCGCCGGCAACACGCCCCGCGTGCGCCGCAACGCCAAGGGCTATGTGCGCGGTTTCGACGTCAAGACCGGCAAGCGCTTGTGGATTTTCCACACCATCCCGTCCAAGGGCGAGTTCGGCTACGACACCTGGGCGCCGGGCTCGGCGGAAGATGCCGGCAATACCGGCGTCTGGAACCAGATTTCCGCCGATGAAGAACTGGGCCTGGCGTATCTCGGCGTCGAGATGCCGACCGGTGACCAGATGGGCTTCTATCGTCCCGGCAACAACCTGTTCGCCGAAAGCATCGTCGCGGTGGACATCCTGACCGGCAAGCGCAAGTGGCACTACCAGATGGTGCATCACGGGTTGTGGGACTATGATGTGCCCTGCGCCGCCATCCTGTGCGACATCCCGCACAATGGCCGCATCGTGAAGGCGCTGGCGCAGCCCACCAAGCAATCGTTCCTCTTCGTTCTGGACCGCGAGACCGGCAAGCCAATCTGGCCGATCCCGGAAAAGCGCGTGCCCGCCGGCGACGTGCCGGGCGAATGGTATTCCCCGACCCAGCCGCATCCGTCCAAGCCGCCGGCCTTCGACCGCCAGGGCTTTGGCGAAAGCGACATCGTCGATTTCACGCCGGAGATAAAGGAAAAGGCGCTTGCCATCGCCAAGTATTACAAATGGGGCCCGGTCTATACCGCGCCGATCATGCCCAAGAAGGGCGGTCCCTATGGCGTGATCAACATGCCGGGCTATATCGGCGGCATCAACTGGCCCGGCGGCGCCTATGATCCGGACCTCTACACAATCTATACCTATTCCCAGACCAACCTGCTGACCATCGGAAACCTCATTCCCAATCCCGGCCTGAAGATGGGCGAATTCGACATGGTCCATGTCAATCCGCCCGCCGATACGCCCGGCGTCCAGCCCGGCAACCTGACGGTGGACGGCATTCCGATCGTGAAGCCGCCCTATGGCCGCATCACCGCCACCAATCTGGCGACGGGCAAGCAGGACTGGCAGATCGCCCATGGCGAAACGCCGGACAATATCCGCAACCATCCTCTGCTGAAGGGCGTGAAGATTCCGCGCACCGGCATGATCGGCAAGATCGGCCCGCTTTCCACCAAGTCACTGGTGATCTGCGGCGATCCCATGACCTACACCGATGAGAAAGGGCGCCTGGGCGCGCGGCTGCGCGCGTACGACAAAAAGACTGGCGAGGAAAAAGGCGCCGTCTTCCTGCCGGGCGAGCAGACCGGATCGCCCATGACCTACATGCTGGGCGGACGGCAATATATCGTGCTGGCGATCGGTGGCCGCAGCTATAACGGCGCCTTCATCGCCTTCCGCCTGCCTGCCGCCTCCGACGCCGCGCCTGCCCGGCGCCGCCCCTAACGGTTGGGGGTGAGCTTCAGCAACTGCCCGGTCGCGGGCGGATTGACGCTCATGGCGGTGCCGCCGCTGTCGGTGACAACGTAAAGCGAACCGTCATTGCCCATGCGCACGTCGCGGACGCGCAGCTTGCGGTCGGACAGCAGGATTTCTTCTTCCACCGCCTTGTTGTTCACCAGCTTCAGGCGCGATACACCGCGCCCGTTCAGCAGGCCGATAAAGACGCTGTCTTTCCAGGCGCGTGACTTACCCTGATAGAAGGCCAGGCCCGCCACCGCCACCGAGGGCGACCAGTAATAGGCGGGCTGTTCCATTCCCGCCCTGGCCACTTCGCCATCACCGATATCGCCGCCGCGATAATCGATGCCATGGCTGATGATGGGCCAGCCGTAATTCTTGCCCTTCTCGATGATGTTGAGCTCGTCGCCGCCGCGCGGGCCATGCTCGGTCTCCCACAAGGTGCCGTTGGCGTCGAAGGTCAGGCCTTCCTGGCTGCGGAAACCGCTGGCCCAGATTTCCGGCAGGGCGCCGGCCACGCCGATAAAGGGATTCCCGGGCGCGGGCGCGCCATCCTTGGTGATGCGCACGATCTTGCCCAGATGGGTGTCGTTGACCTGCGCCACGCCCCAGGGGCGGGTGCCGGCATTGTCGCGGTCACCGATGGTGGCATAGATGAAGCCGTCCTTGCCGATGGCCAGGCGTCCGCCGGTCTTGGTACCCATGCCCAGGGTCTGGTCATTGGGCAGGAAGGGATGCGTCTTCAGCAACACCTTCACGTCGCGGATGGCATTGGCGTTCACGTCCAGCACGGCGCGGGCGATGGACGTGTTGCCGATGGTGCGGTCATGATACTCGGTATAGGTGAAATAGATGGTGCGGTTGGACGCGAAGTCCGGGTGCGTCACGACATCCAGCAGCGCCACCATCGAGGTGCCGACCTTCAAACCGTCCAGCCCGGCGAGCGGCGCGGACAGGTTGCCCTTGTCCAAAAGACGGAACTGGCCGGGCAGCCGTTCGGTGATCAGGATTTTTCCGTCCGGCAGGGGCGCCACCGCCCAGGCAGCCGAGAGCTTGTCGGTGAGGACCTCGACCTTGAAATCCGTGGCGTGGTGATAGGGCGCGCGGGTCTGCCCAGGGAACTGGCGGGTATCCGCTTTCTTCTCAAACGGGCGCGAGTCCACCGGCTGGCCTTCGACGGTGCCATAGGCGGGGGTGCGCGGCAGGCCACCGGCATTGTAGTCGGGCGCGGGCGCGGCCGCTGGGGCGGCTGGCGCCTGTGTCTGGGCGGCGGCAGGCGAAGCAGTGGCCAGCAAGGCCAGGACGAGAAGGCGGCGTTTCATTGTTTCCCCCGATTTTTCGGACATTTAACCCCCAGCCGCCCCACCTTGCCAAGGGCGGCGGAACCCAAAGCGCCGCCTGATTGTTCCCACCCGAAGATATTGGACGGGATTCAAACCATGAAATTTCAAATCGCCGGCATCGCCCTGGCCGCCCTGGCTCTCAGCGCCTGCATGGGGCCGGCCGGCAATCCCAACGGCCAGCCCTATGCGAGCGAGCCGGGCGGCACCATCGCGGTGGCGCCCGGCTCGGTGGATGTGGAAAGTTATGATCCCGGCAAGCTTGCGCCGCCCTTCCAGGACATGCGCCCCGGTCCCTACGCGCCAACGCCCGCCACACCACCGGTCCGTTAACCGGCGGGCGGGTGAATCCGGCTTAGCAGTTCGAAGGATTTCAGCCGCGCCGCATGGTCGAAGACCTGCGTGGTGACGATGATTTCGTCGGGCTTGTAGCGGGCGGTGAAATCGGCGAGGCCCTTGGCCACCGTGTCCGCGGAGCCGACCAGCGAATGGCGCATCACCTTGCGGATCAGCGCGAGGCGTTGCGGGTCGATCTTGCTTTCATAATCGGGGATCGGCGGGGGCAGCGGGCCGTCGCTGACCTGCTGCGCCGACGAAAAATGAAAGCGGGCCTGCGCGTCTGTGTCGGCGCAGACCACCGCCACCGACAGCATCACCTGCGGCTTGGGCGTTTGTGC
>CANKIV010000234.1 GCA_947482125.1 Alphaproteobacteria bacterium | reverse complement strand
GGGAGTTGTAAATGCGTAATCTGGAATTCACCGCGGCGGCTCTGCTGGCCGCCGCCCTGATGGCCGCGCCGGCCGTTGCCGAAACCACGGTGCTGAGCAATGCCACGGTGATCGACGGCACCGGCAAGCCTGCCGCGCCGGGTTCGGCGATTGTGATGACCGACGGCAAGATCGCCTGGGTCGGTCCGATGGCGCAGCTTGCCGCGCCCAAGGGTTCCAAGACGGTCAATCTCAAGGGCAAGTTCGTGATGCCGGGCCTGATCGACGGGCATGTCCATGTCGGCATGATGAAGGACGTGACGCAGGACGTGAAATTCTACGACCGCGCCAATGTCGAAGCCGATCTCAAGACCTATGCCGCTTATGGCGTAACCAGCGTGGTGGTCGCGGGCACCGACAAGGATGTCATCTTCGACATCCGCAAGGATCTGCGCGCCGGGCGTCCCAGCATGGCGCGGGTGTACACATCGGGCCAGGGCCTGGTGTTCAAGGGCGGCTATGGCGGATTGTTCGGGCTGAACGTGCCGGTCGGCACCCCGGACGAAGCCCGCAAGGCGGTGGCCGAACAGGCCGCCAAGGGCGTGGATCTGATCAAGCTCTGGATCGATGACGAGCGCGGCATGATCCCGGTCAAGATGCCCTATGCGGTCACCAAGGCGGCGATCGACGAGGCCCACAAGCACAAATTGAAGGTCTGGGCGCATGTCTATTATCTCGACGACGCCAAGGAGCTGACGCGCCAGGGCGTGGACGCTTTCGCCCATATCGTGCGCGACAAGCTGGTCGATCAGGAACTGATCGACCTTATGAAGACCAAGGGCACCTGGCAGTTCGCCTCCACCCTCAGCCGCGAGATCGTCTATTCCATGGCGGTGATGCCGTGGATTCAGGATCCCTTCTTCACCCGCGGCGTCACCCCGGGCACCCTGGCGGCTCTCCGCAGTCCGGAGCGCGAGAAGAATGTGATGCTGGGCTATATCCGCGTCCCCGGCCTGCCCTATGAGAAGCGGCTGTTCGGCGACATGGGCCGCACTGTCGTGCAGGCGATGGACAACTACACCGCGTTGGTGAAGGCCGGCGTGCAGACCGGCATGGGCACCGACAGCGGCCCCAATGGCCGCTTCCCCGGCTTCAATGCCCATGAAGAACTGTCGATGGAAGTGATGGCGGGCCGCACCCCGATGGAAGCCATCAAGTCCGCCACCAGCGACAACGCCCGCTGGCTGGGCGACACCACGGTCGGCAGCATCGAGGCCGGCAAGTGGGCCGACCTTTTGGTGCTGGATGACGATCCTCTGGCCGATATCCGCAACACCAAGTCGATTTCGGCGGTGTATATCGCGGGCAATTCGGTGCCCACCATCTGGCAGACCTGCCGTGAGCGTCCGTCCACCGCCTGCACCGGCGGCTGGAAGGATCGCGGCACCACGCCCTACTAAATTGACGAAGTTGCGTTCCGGCGCGGATGGATTTCCATCCGCGCCGTTTGCCTGAAGGAAATGCCCATGTCGTCACCCGCAATCCGGCCGACCCGCGTACGCCACATCATCCTGTGGCTGACGGTATTGCTCTACATGGTCACCTATTTCGACCGGGTCCTGATCTCCACCGCCATGCCGACGATCCAGAAGGAATTCGGCTTCAGCATCGAGACGGTCGGCCTGATCCTGGCGGCGTTCCAGCTCAGCTATTCCCTGTTCCAGATCCCCGGCGGCTGGATGGGCGATTACATCGGGCCGCGCAAGATGCTGACCCTGATCGTGATGTGGTGGTCGGCCTTTACGGCTTTCACCGCGCTGTCCTGGTCGGTCAGCTCGATGGTAGTGTGCCGCTTCCTGTTTGGCATGGGCGAGGCAGGCGCCTTCCCCAACGCCACCCGTTCGCTGTCGCGCTGGATGCTGCCGTCCGAGCGCGGATGGGCGCAAGGCGTTACCCATGCGGGCGCGCGGCTGGGCGCGGCCATCACCCCGGTGATGGTGGCGTACCTGATTTATCACTTCGGCTGGCGCATGCCCTTCTTCGTCTTCGCGGTGGTCGGCCTGGTGTGGGCGGGCGTCTGGTATTTCTATTATCGCGACAGCCCGGTGGAACATGCGGGCACCAACGAGGCCGAGCGCAAGATCATTCATGACGCGCTGGGATCGGCGCCCAAGCGCAAGCAGGTTCCGTGGGGCGCGATCCTGTCCAGCCCGCAAATGTGGATTCTTTCGGCGACCTATTTCTGCTACGGCTACGCCCTCAACATGTTCCTGGCCTGGTTTCCCAAATACCTGGATGCCGCGCGCGGCATGAGCCTGACCCAGATGGGCATCTTCGCCAGCCTGCCGCTGGCGGCGGGCGTGATCGGCGATATCTGCGGCGGCTGGTTCTCGGACGAGATCATCAAGCGGACAGGCCGTATCAAGTTCGCGCGCAAGGTGGTGGCGGTGTCGGGCTTCTTCATCGCCGCCATTGTCTGCCCGATCGCGGTGCTGGAACCCGATCCCTATATCAGCGCCGCCTTGTTCTGCCTGGCCGTGTTCGGGCTGGAGCTGGTGGTGGGCAATGCCTGGGCCGTGTCGCTGGATGTCGGCGGCAATTTCGCCGGCTCGGTGTCCTCGGTGATGAATACGCTGGGCAATATCGGCGGCACCATCATGGCGGCGGCCACCGGCTATATCGTCGCCTCCTATGGCTGGAACATGTCCTTCTATGTGGTGGCGGCGCTGGCGGCGATCGGCGGCTTCCTGTTCCTGTTCGTGGACGCCAGCCGGCAGATTTATGTGGAGCCCAAGATCACCGCGGTGGACTGAGCCGTACCCCCGAAACGACGAAAAACCCGCCGAAAGGCGGGTTTTTTGTTGGTTCACTTTTGCGCAGAATTGGCTATGGTCCCGCCGCCATGGAACCATTCAACAAGCTCGAAGGGGTCGCAGCGCCCCTCAACATGATCAATGTCGATACCGACATGATCATCCCCAAACAGTATCTGAAGACCATCCAGCGCACCGGGCTGGGCAAGGCCCTGTTCGACGAGATGCGCCACAACCAGGATGGCAGCGAGAAGCCGGAATTCGTGCTGAACAAGCCGGCCTATCGGGGCGCCAAGATCCTGGTCACGGGCGACAATTTCGGCTGCGGCTCTTCGCGCGAACACGCGCCCTGGGCCTTGCTGGACTTCGGCATCCGCTGCGTCATCGCGCCCAGCTTCGCCGACATCTTCTATGGCAACTGCTTCAAGAACGGCATCCTGCCGATCAAGCTGCCGCAGGAGCAGGTGGACAAGCTGATGGACGATGCCAGCCGCGGCGCCAACGCCATCATCTCCATCGACCTGGAGAAGCAGGAAATCCGCGGCCCCGACGGCGGCATGATCAAGTTCGACGTCGATGACTTCCGCAAGCAGTGCCTGCTGAACGGCTGGGACGATATCGGCCTGACCATGCGCAATGAGGACAAGATCACGTCCTTTGAAGCGCAGCAGAAGACCCAGACACCCTGGCTTTAGGAGCGTCGGCGAGAGCCGGAGCGGCCAAGCAATAAAACGAGTTTTCAAAAATGAACGAATACAAGCTGCTTCTGCTGCCGGGTGACGGCATCGGTCCCGAAGTTCTGGACGCCACCATGCGTGTGGTGGGCTGGTACGGCCAGAAGGGTCTTCCCTACAAGACCGAGGAAGCGCTCTTGGGCGGGGCCGCGATCGACGCCACAGGCAGGCCCGATCCCGACGAGACTTTTGTGAAGGCGATCGCCGCCGACGCCGTGCTGATGGGTTCGGTGGGCGGTCCCAAGTGGGACGGCCTGCCGTTTGAAAAGCGCGCCGAACGCGGCCTGCTGCGCGTGCGCAAGGACATGGGCGTCTATGCCAACCTGCGTCCGGCGCTGTGCTTTGACGCGCTGAAGGATGCTTCCACGCTGAAGCCGGAAATCGTTTCGGGCCTCGACATCCTGATCGTGCGCGAGTTGATGGGCGGCGTCTATTTCGGCGAGCCCAAGGAAACCACCTCCCTGCCGGACGGCCAGAAGCGCGCCGTCGATACCGGCGTCTATACGACGTCCGAGATCGAGCGGGTCTGC
>CANKIV010000233.1 GCA_947482125.1 Alphaproteobacteria bacterium | reverse complement strand
GGTTCTGTTGTTTATCGCTCATGGGTTCGCCCATTGTTTCAGCAATGCGAGGGGGTTCTCGCGAAGCATCTTGGGCTGTCAGTCTAACCAAATGCTGCAATTGCGAAAGGGGTAAAACGCGCCATTTCAGGCGGTTTTCGTGCCCGCTTTTGTTGCATACAGGTCATGAATGCGGCGGGTAAGTGGTCCCGGCGTACCGTCACCAACCTTTTTACCATCGATTGTCACGACCGGCACCGCCGCGCCCGTCGCCGACGAGATAAAGGCTTCCCGCGCCCCCTGCGCCTCGGCCACGGTAAATTTGCGCTCGACAACCTTCATCTGCGCCGCCGCCATCGCTTCCAGCATGACCTTGCGCGTCACCCCCGGCAGGATGGCGTGGGAAAGATCGCGGGTGACGACATTGCCCTCGCCGTCCACGATCCAGGCATTGGTCGAAGCGCCTTCGGTGACATAACCGTCATGGTCCACCAGCCAGGCTTCGAAGGCGCCCGCCTTTTTTGCCGCCTGCTTGGCCAGCAGGTTGGGCAGCAGTTGCACCGTCTTGATATCACAGCGGCCCCAGCGGATGTCGGGCTGGGTGGAAACGGCGATACCTTTTTCCATCCGCACCGCAAGGCCCGCCATGTCCTGCGCCCGCATGGTGGGGATCAGGGTGGGGCGCGGCGGCTGCTTGGGCGGAACGTGATCGCGCTTCGACGCGCCGCGCGTCACCTGCAGATACAGAAGGCCATTGGAAATCCTGTTGCGAGCGATCATCTCGCGCATCACCAGCTTGAGCGCAGGCCGCCCCATCGGCATCTCTATGCCCAGTTCGCGCAAGGAGCGTTCCATACGGTCGAGGTGCGGCTCCTCGTCGATCGGCTTGCCCGCAATCACATTGGTGACTTCATAGATGCCGTCACCCAGTTGCAGGGCGCGGTCTTCGATATGCACGCCAGCCGCGGCATGCGGCAGATAGCGGCCGTTGACATAGGCGATCCGCCCGACCGGATTGCGTGCGGACCATTTCTGCATCAGTTGGGAATGCCCTGGGCGGAACCCACGCCCAGCGACTTCAGCTTGCGGTGCAGGGCCGAACGTTCCATGCCGATAAAGGCGGCGGTGCGCGAAATGTTGCCGCCGAAGCGGTTGATTTGCGCCATCAGATAGTCGCGCTCGAAGATTTCCCGCGCCTCGCGCAGCGGCAGGGAAATGACAAGATCGCCGCTCTTGCCGCCGCCCATGCCCGAGCCCAGGTCGGTGGGCAAGAGGTCGGCGGTGACGGCTTCGGTGACGTCGTCGCTGGCCAGGATCAGCAGCCGCTCCACGATGTTGCGCAACTGCCGGACATTGCCCGGCCAGCCATGGGTCTGCAGCACCGCCATGGCGTCATCGCCGATGATGCGCATGGGCAGCCCGCCCGCCGCCGACAGCCGCTTCATGAAATGGCCGACCAGCACCGGAATGTCGTCGCGGCGCTCGGCCAGCGAGGGTATCCGCACCGGCACCACGTTCAGGCGGTGATAGAGATCTTCGCGGAATCGGCCGGCTTCGGTTTCCTGCCTAAGGTCGCGGGTGGTCGAGCATATCACGCGTGCATCCACCTGCACGCGCGCCTGGCCGCCGACCCGGGTAAAGGTCTGGTCGATCAGCACCCTGAGGATCTTGCCCTGGGTTTCCAGCGGCATGTCCGCCACCTCATCCAGATACAGCGTGCCGTTATGCGCCAGCTCGAACAGGCCGGTCTTGCGCGGGCCGTCAGTGCTTTCCACGCCGAACAGCTCGGCTTCCAGCCGGTCCGGCTCCATGGTGGCGCAATTGATCGCGACAAAGGCGTTGCCGGCGCGGCGTGAGCGGGCATGGATCAGCCGCCCCGCCACTTCCTTGCCCGAACCGGCGGGCCCGGCGATCAGCACGCGGCTGTTGGTGGGCGCGATCTTGTCGATCAGCACGCGCAGCTGGGCGATGGTCGGCGAGTTGCCCACCATCTCGCCCTCGTCGCCGGCCTTCAATTTCAATTCCTGGACTTCGCGCTTGAGGCGGGCGGACTCCAGGGCGCGCTCCACCACATGCAGCAGCCGGTCCGCCTTGAAGGGCTTTTCCACGAAGTCGTAGGCGCCTTTCTTGATCGAGGCGACGGCGGTCTCGATGGTGCCATGACCGGAAATCATCACCACCGGCAGGTCGGACTGCTCGCGCTTGATGGTCTCCAGGATTTCGATGCCGTCCATCTTGGAGCCCTGCAGCCAGATGTCCAGCACCACAAGCTGCGGACGGCGGGCGCGGATGGCGGCCAGCGCGGATTCGGAATCCCCCGCGACGCGGGTGGTATAGCCCTCGTCCCGCAGGATTCCTGAAATCAGGTCGCGGATATCCTCTTCGTCATCGACGATGAGGATTTCAGACGCGATCAGCAATCCGTTCTTGCTCATCTTCACTTCCCTTTTCTGAAGTCTCGGCCTTCAAGTTTTTCTGTGCGAACGGGAAGGTCAGTGTGACCTCCGCGCCGCTGTCGCCTTCCACGTCGGCCAGGGTGATGTCCCCGCCATGGTCTTCCATGATCTTGCGCACGATCGCCAAACCAAGCCCCGTGCCCTTGGCGCGGGTGGTGACATAGGGCTCGGTCAGGCGGTGCTTGTGCTCCGGCGGCAGTCCGATGCCATTGTCGGTGACGCGGAAGGCGAAATTGGCGCCATTGGGCCGCAGCGCGATAGTGATCCTGCCGGGCTCGTCATCACCCTTGGCGATACGCGCGGCAATACCTTCGCCCGCATTCTTCAGCACATTGGTGAGCGCCTGGCTGATCAGCCGCCCGTCGCCCTCGAAATGCACCGGCTCCTTGGGCGCGTCGGTCGAGAAAGTGATCTGGGGGTTGGCGACGCGCTGCAGGAACAGGGCCTGTTGCAGCAGTTCCTGGGCATTCTCGCGCCGCATCACCGGCGCCGGCATTCGCGCGAAGGACGAGAATTCGTCCACCATGCGGCCGATATCGCCCACCTGGCGCACAATGGTGTCCGTGCATTGCTTGAAAACTTCGGGATCGGACGTGATCTCATTTGCATACTTGCGCTGCAGCCGCTCGGCGGAAAGCTGTATGGGGGTCAGCGGATTCTTGATCTCATGGGCGATGCGGCGGGCGACATCGGCCCAGGCGGCGGTGCGCTGGGCCCCGACCAGATCGGTGATGTCGTCGAAGGTGACGACAAAGCCCTCGGCGCTGTCGCGCTCGCTGGTCACCTGTACGCTGAGCGAGCGGGGCGAGCCCGCGCGCTTGATCGTGACTTCGCCGCCTGCCCTGCCCGCCGGCTCGGACATGGCGCGCAGGATCAGCGGCGCCAGTTCCGGCACGGCTTCGGAATAGTGACTGCTTTCCAGATCTTCCGGCGATGCATTCAGCAGCCGCGCGGCGGCGCGGTTGATGATGGTGATACGGCCGTCATGGTCGATGCCGATGACACCGGCGCTGACACCCGACAGGACGGTCTCGGTGAAGCGGCGACGAATGTCGATCAGCCGGCCGGCGGCGACCAGGTCGGCGCGCTGGGCGGACAGTTGCTGGGTCATGCGGTTGAAGGCGATGCCCAGGGTCGCCAGCTCGTCATCGTCGCGCTCCACCCGCACCTGCGCGTCCAGATCGCCCTCCGAAACGCGGCCCGCCGCGTCGATCAGGCCGGAGATTGGCCGCACCAGCCGGTTCGCGGCCCAAAGGCCCGACCAGATGGCGGCCAGCAGCACCACCAGTGACACCACCGCGTAAAGCAGCGCGAAGACCAGCGCCACTTCCGAACGGTTCTGGTCCAGCCGGTCATACTCGCTGAAGGCCGCCTTGGTGCGCTGGTAATAACCGAAGACGCGCGGATCCACGACGCGCACCACTTCCAGATAGGCGTCATTCAGCGACTGGAGCTGCACCAGCGCGGTGACGGTGCCATTGTCCGGCGTGTCCACCACGATCCCCTGACGGGCCTGCGCAAAGTCGGCGGCGGTGGGCGGGCGCGGGTCTTTCAGCGACTGGCGCTTGGTGCTGCCGAGGATATGGCCCTTGCTGTCCAGGATATAGGAGGCCTGCAAGCCGCGCTGCTGGGTGACGGTACCCAGCTTGGCGAACAGCAACCC
>CANKIV010000232.1 GCA_947482125.1 Alphaproteobacteria bacterium | reverse complement strand
GGAACATAGATGTCGACCGGCACGATCCGGTCGCAGCCACGCACCACCGCATAGGAATAATGATAATAGCCGCCGCCATTGGCGCAGCTTCCCATGGAGATGACATAACGCGGCTCGGGCATCTGGTCGTAGACCTTGCGCAAGGCAGGCGCCATCTTGTTGGTCAGTGTGCCGGCGACGATCATCACGTCGCTCTGGCGGGGTGACGCGCGCGGCGCGATGCCGAAACGCTCGAGATCGTAACGCGGCATGGAGGCCTGCATCATTTCAACGGCACAGCAGGCCAGACCAAAGGTCATCCACATCAGCGAGCCGGTACGGGCCCAGTTCACCAGCGCTTCGGAGCTGGTGACGATGAAGCCCTTGTCGGCCATCTCGGCCTGCAGCGCCTTGAAATAGGGATCATTGTCGGTGATGGAGGCAGCACCGCCCTCAACACCCGCGCGCGCGGCAGTCCCCTGCGGTGTCAGGATCACTCCCATTCGAGGGCGCCCTTCTTCCATTCATAGATGAAGCCGACGGTCAGCACGCCCAGGAACACCATCATCGACCAGAAGGCGAAGACGCCGGTGGCGCCCAGAGTAATGGCCCAGGGAAACAGGAAGGCCACTTCCAGGTCGAAGATGATGAAGAGGATGGCGACCAGGTAGAACCGCACATCGAATTTCATGCGGGCATCGCCGAAAGCGGGAAAGCCGCATTCATAGGCTGACAATTTTTCGGGATCGGGCTTGGAAGGGGCGACAATCAAGGGGATCACGATCAAAGCCCCACCCAGAACGCCCGCCAGCCCGATGAAAATCAGGATCGGCAGATACTCCAGCAGCAGGTCTTCCATACGCATACCCCGTGGTCCGTGCCCCAGCGCGAAAAAGCGCCCCCAAAACAGGCCGAACCGGTGTTATTTCGCGGGTGCAGTATAGGACGGCACCGCCCTCGCGCAACGCGGGTTTAAAGGAAGATTCGCCGCAGAAAAACAGGAAAATTCGCGCACCGGCGCGTGCGCGAAGAAGGCAGTGGAAACTGCTGGAATTGTTGCGAACCGTTCTTAAAAACTTGCCATTTCCGTGAAGAAATGGCGGGAGCGACGGGGCTCGAACCCGCGACCTTCGGCGTGACAGGCCGACACTCTAACCAACTGAGCTACGCCCCCGCAGCGCTTCCTGAGATAAGGCGCGCGAAGGGGGTCGATGTAGGGGAGCCCCCCAGCCAAGTCAAGCAAATCACTGTCTATTGAGGGGCCTGTTGGCCGGGCGGCGGCGGCGCATTGGCGTCGGGTTCCCCCGTGGCTTCGCCCGGCTTGGGCGGGGGCTTCTGGCCCATTTCCTGCTGCGTCAGTTTGCCGTCGCGGTTGCGGTCCATCTGGTCGAACAGCGAATAGGGCGCGGCGGAAAATTCCGTGTAGTTGATGCAGCCGTCCTGATTCCAGTCCATCAGGGGCGTGGCGGTGGACTGATCGGCATCCACGCGGCCCTGGTTGATCTCGGCGACCTGGTCGCCATCCAGGCAGCCATTGCGCTTCACATCATGGGCCGCGAACTCCGCCCGCAGGCCGGCGATCAGTTCCTCGCGCGCAACGATGCCGTCCTTGTTGGCGTCAAATTTTAGCAGCATGGCGGAATTACCGCCCCGAAAATTCTCATCGCGCGGCTTTTCCGCCGATCGCATCCAGGGCGGCGGCTGCCTGCGCCCGGTGCTGCAGGCAGTGGCCAGGAGAGCGATACCGAGCAAGACCAGCAGGGGAATGCGCATGAGACATCCTGTTCATGGTGGGCGGTGACGGGATCGAACCGCCGACCCTATCGGTGTAAACGATACGCTCTACCGCTGAGCTAACCGCCCGTAATTCGCATGCCAGAAAGAAGATGCCGCGCGGACGATAATCCGCGCGGCATCTGTACAAAACCGCAATATCTTAGTTCAAGGAATCCTTGAGCTGCTTGCCGGCGCGGAAGCGCGGCTGCTTGGACGGCTTGATGGTGATTTCTTCGCCGGTCTGGGGATTGCGGCCCTTGCCGCCCGCCCGGGTCGCCACCACAAACACGCCAAAACCGGTAAGGCGCACCTCGTCCCCGGCCTTCAGCGAGGCGGCGATGATGTCGAATACGCCATCCACCGCCTTGGCGGCGTCATTCTTGACCAGGCCGGTTGTGTCCGAAAGCTTCTGGATGAGATCGTTCTTATTCACGGATGGCTCCTTTTCCCAATGGTCACCCCGGCTGAGACCGGCGCTCCTTACGCGATTCTTTTCCCGTGACAGGGACTCTAGGGGGGGTGCTTGCACCCCGTAAAGCCGAAAAGTCGCGGAATCGGGGGATTTTTGGCTTGCCCCGGGGCGCGAAGGCGCCCCAAAGGCATAAAAAGCGCAAAGAAAAGGGCCCGGAACCTGGGTCCCGGGCCCTGTCTTCGCGTCTTAGTGGGTCACTACCGGATCGTCGCCGTCGGCCAGCGGAAGCGCCGCGGTCACCTCGGGCTCGACCCAGTCAATCGCCTCGGGCTGGCGCGTCAGCGCCACCGTCAACACTTCACCCATGGTGGCGACCGGCACAATCGTCAGGCCCGCCTTCACATTGTCGGGGACGTCGGCGAGATCCTTCTCATTCTCCTTGGGGATGATCACCGTGGTGATCCCCGCCCGAAGAGCGGCGAGCAGTTTCTCCTTCAGTCCGCCGATGGGCAGTGCCCGTCCGCGCAAGGTCACCTCGCCGGTCATCGCCACATCGCGGCGGATCGGAATCCCGGTGATCGCCGAGATGATGGAGGTGGCCATGGCCAGCCCCGCGCTGGGACCGTCCTTGGGCGTGGCGCCTTCGGGGACATGGACATGAATGTCGATCTTGTCGAACAGCGGCGGCTTGATGCCGAAACTGGTCGCCTTGGAGCGCACATAGGAACGCGCCGCATCGATCGACTCCTTCATCACGTCGCCCAGCTTGCCGGTGGCCTGGAAACGGCCCTTGCCCGGCAGCATCACCGACTCGATGGTCAGCGTCTCGCCGCCGACTTCCGTCCAGGCCAGGCCGGTGACGACACCAACCTGGTCCTCGCCTTCCATCTCGCCGAAACGGTGACGGCGCACGCCGGCGAACTCGCCGAGATTTTCCGCCGTGACTTCCAGCGACTTGGTCTTCTTGGACAGGATCTCCTTCACCGCCTTGCGCGTGAGATTGGCGATTTCGCGCTCCAGGTTACGCACGCCGGCCTCACGGCTGTAGTAGCGGATCAGGTCGCGGACGCCGTCGTCCGTGATTTTCCATTCATCGTCCTTGAGCCCATGCGCCTTCATCTGCTTGGGGATGAGGTGGCGGCGGGCGATCTGGATCTTCTCATCCTCGGTGTAGCCGGGGATGCGGATGATCTCCATGCGGTCCATCAGCGGCTGCGGCATGTGCAGGCTGTTGGCCGTGGTGACGAACATCACGTCCGAAAGATCAAAATCGACCTCGAGATAATGGTCGTTGAAGGTCGCGTTCTGTTCCGGGTCCAGCACTTCCAGCAACGCCGAAGACGGATCGCCGCGATAATCGGCGCCCAGCTTGTCGATCTCGTCCAGCAGGAACAACGGATTGCTGCTCTTGGCCTTCTTCATCGACTGGATGATCTTGCCCGGCATCGAGCCGATATAGGTCCTGCGGTGACCGCGGATTTCCGCCTCGTCGCGCATGCCGCCCAGGCTCATGCGGACATATTCGCGGCCCGTGGCCTTGGCGATGGACTTGGCGAGCGAGGTCTTGCCCACACCCGGAGGTCCGACCAGGCACAGGATGGGACCCTTCATCTTTCCCACGCGCTGCTGCACGGCGAGATATTCCAGAATCCGTTCCTTGACCTTTTCCAGGCCGAAATGGTCGTCATTCAGCACCAGCTCGGCGGCGACGATGTCGCGCTTGACCTTGCTCTTCTTGCCCCAGGGCAAGGACAGCAGCCAGTCGAGATAGTTGCGCACCACCGTGGCTTCCGCCGACATCGGTGACATCGAGCGCAGCTTCTTGACCTCGGCCTGCGCCTTTTCGCGAGCCTCCTTGGACAGCTTTGCCTTGCGGATGCGGTCTTCCAGCTCGTTCATCTCGTCGCGGCCTTCTTCGCCTTCGCCGAGCTCCTTCTGGATCGCCTTGAGCTGCTCGTT
>CANKIV010000231.1 GCA_947482125.1 Alphaproteobacteria bacterium | reverse complement strand
CGCCAACAGGCTGAATCCGCAAGGGCGCCTGCAGCGCATCTACCGGCCCTATTTGACCGATCCCGACGGCACCCCCGGCCCCTTCGGCCTGACCCAATATGGCTTCCGGAAGAATTCCGGTTACGAACAGAGCGACCTGTTCGCCGGAGAAAGCGCCAACGGCCTGTTGCTATTGTTGTGCGAGCGGGCGGGAAGCGAACTGCCCAGCCCCAACTGCCAGGCAATCGACCAGCCGCTGGCGGGAAATCTGAGTTTTTCCTGGCGCTTCAAGCGCGCCTATCTGGCGCGCTGGCGCGAACTGGCCGGCGGCGTAAACGGGCTTGTGCGAAAATTTGAAGTCGCGGACCGGCCCTAGACGCGGGTGGTGGGCGGCTCGGGCAGATCCATTTCCAGGATCGCCATGTTGAAGGCGTAGGAAACTTCGCCGTCTTCCTCGTCCTTGAACAGCACGCCGACGAACTCGCCATTGACCTGGACTTCGACGCTGTCGGTCTGTTTGGGCCGCTCGACGATGGTGATGGTGTCGAGACGGAACAGGTTGCGCAGGTATTTTTCCAGACGCCAGATTTCGCTGCGGGTCAAAGGCCATTCCTCATGATTGGACGCCCCCAAGTCGCATGGCTGGGGGTTGATTTCAACCGCTTTTCCCGGCCGCTCGCCCAAGCTCGCGGCGTTCGCCGCTTTCGCAGGTCCACCGGACCTCCTCACCCGCCCCGCGGGACGCTCCTCACCCAGTATTGCCCGGCAGCTCCTCGATGAAATGGTCCATCTGATGCGAGGGCCGCTCGCCGCAATCGCAATTGACCAGCTTGGCGGGCACGCCCACCGCGGTGCAGTGGGGCGGCACCGATTTCAGCACCACCGAGCCCGCGCCGACGCGGCTATATTCCCCGATCTCGATATTGCCCAGTATCTTGGCGCCCAGCGACAGCAGAACGCCGCGGCGGATCTTGGGATGGCGGTCGCCGCTTTCCTTGCCGGTGCCGCCCAGCGTGACGTCCTGCATGATGGAGACATCGTCTTCCACCACGGCGGTCTCGCCGATCACGATGCCGGTGGCGTGGTCCAGCATGATGCCGCGGCCGATTTTGGCGGCGGGATGAATGTCCACCGCGAACAGTTGCGAGATGCGGCTTTGCAGGAACAGCGCCATGGCCTGGCGGCCATTGCTCCACAGCCAGTGGGAGACACGATAGCTCTCCAGCGCATGGAAACCTTTGTAGAAGAGGAAGGCATCGACATAGGAGTGGCAGGCGGGATCGCGCTCGAACACCGCCGACAGGTCGGCGCGCACCGCCGCACCCAGGCCCGTGTCAGCAGCAAGGGCATCATCGAACATTTCACGGATGGCCAGCGGGCTGAGATCTTCGCCGCCCAGCTTGCGGGCCAGATGATAGGACAGCGCCTGTTCCAGCCGCTCATGCTGCAGGATGGTGGCATGGACAAACCCCGCCAGGGTTGGCTCGCGCGCGCCCATCGCTTCGGCTTGCTGGCGCAAGCTGCTCCAGATGGGATCGACGGTTGAGACTTTTTCGCGCGGGCTGGGCATGATCTGTCCTTAATGGCGGTGCTTTTACCACGGAAGTTTGTAGAATTTCAAAACGCCCGAAACCGGTCTTTTTTCCCCCGCGAATGTTAACATGGGCGTGCCCCCGACGCTTTTCGAGGCCCGCATGGCTGCCCTGAGATTTGCCCGTCTGACACTGGCCTTGCTGATGCTGCTGCCGCCCCTGCTGGCCGGGTCGGCGCGGGCCGCGCCCGCCGATGAACTGGCGGGTGAATGGACCATCCTGATCCCGGATGCCTTTCCCGGCATTGCCTTCAGCTGGCAGGTCAAGCAGGACGGCACCTATCTGGAGGATGCGCGGCGGGTCGTCAGCGGCCGGCGCACCAAGCCCACCATGGCAGGACACTGGAGCCTGGAGGACCGCCATCTGGTCATGACCCAGGACACGCAGGGCTTTGTCTTTGAAGGCGACATATCGGGAAATTACTATTCGGGTTCCCTTTTCCTGAAGGGGGTGGAGATTTCGCATTTCTGCGCCCTGAAGGGCGGCAAATCACCCGGCACTTGCACCCGGCTGTCGGCCTGATATCAACGCTGCCATGTCAAAACGCGACACGTTTAACCATCCCGCCCCCGATGCGATGGACTTGCTGCTGACGCGGCGATCCGGCTCGGCCAAGGCGATGAAGGCGCCTGGACCTTCCAAAAGCCAGATCGACGAAATTCTGCGCGCAGGCGCCCGTGCGCCCGATCATGGCAAGCTGTTTCCCTGGCGCTTCATTGTGTTTGAAGGCAAGGGCCGCGAACGCTTCGGCGAAATTCTGGCCGGAGTGATGGAAGCCGAAGGCGAGCGCGACAAGCAGGTCGAGGAAGAGCGCGGCCGCCTGCTGCGCGCACCGCTGGTGATCGGGGTGATCTCGAGCGCCCGCGAGCAGCACAAGGTCCCGGTCTGGGAACAGGAATTGTCGGCGGGCGCGGTGTGCCAGAATATCCTGATCGCGGCCACGGCGCTGGGCTTTGTCGGCAACTGGCTGACCGAATGGTATGCCTATCACCCGGCGGTGAAGGAAAAGATGGGCCTGAAGCCGGGCGAGCGGGTGGCCGGCTTCATCTATATCGGCACCGCCAGGGACGAGCTGGAAGAACGCCCGCGGCCAGAGATGGACAAGATCGTCTCGCGGTTTTAGCGAATTCCGATAAGTTTGTGGGTCTGCAGCGACAACCGCCATTGCGGATTGACCAGGCAATAGGCCGTGGCGGCCTCGGTGTTGGCGAGGCGCTCTTCATTGTCCATCGGCTGCAGGAAGAAATTGCGGAAATCCTGGCCGGCGAAGCGTTCTGGTGGCGCACCCGCCTGCGGATAGATCAGCTTCAACTCGTCGCCCCGCATCAATTTCTGTTCGGCATCGGCCTTGGGGCTGACGCAGATCCAGTCAATGCCGGGCGGCGGGAGCAAGGTGCCATTGGTTTCGATGCCGATTTCGAAGCCCTGGTCCTTCAGCGCCGCGATGGCGGCGCTGTCCAGTTGCAGCAGCGGCTCTCCCCCGGTGCAGACCACATAGGGCTTGCCCTTCGCCGCGATGGGCCAATGCGACGCCGCCGCCCGCGCTAGGCCCAGTGCGTCGGTGAACTTGCCGCCGCCGGGCCCATCGGTACCGACAAAATCGGTGTCGCAGAAGCGGCAGACCGCGTCACGCCGATCCTTTTCCTGCCCGCTCCACAGATTGCAGCCGGCAAAGCGCAGGAACACGGCGGCGCGGCCGGTCTGCGCGCCTTCGCCCTGCAAGGTGTAATAGATTTCCTTGACGCTGTAGGTCATGCGGATTTGTATTTCTCAAATCCGGCAGCGCGCAGTTCGCAGGCCGGACAGGCGCCGCAGCCATGGCCCCAGTCGTGACGGTGGGTGCGATCGCCCTCATAACAGGTCACGGTTTCGTCCACGATCAGTTCCACAAGCGCGGTCCCACCCAACTCTTCCGCCAGCTTCCAGGTCGCCGCCTTGTCGATCCGCATCAGGGGCGTATGCACCCGCACCTCCTGGGCCAGCGCCAGACTCAGCGCCCGCGCCGTCGCCTGCACCGTTTCGTCGCGGCAATCGGGATAGCCGGAGAAATCAGTCTCGCACATGCCGCCCACCAGGTCGGCTATGCCGCGGCGATAGCCCAGGGCCGCGGCAGTGGTGAGGAACATCACATTGCGGCCCGGCACAAAGCTGGTAGGCAAGCCGTTCTCACCCATTTCGATCGTGATGCTGTCCGTCAAGGCGCTGCCGCCGATCGCTTTCAGCACCTCCAGCGGCAGTACGTGATCCGCGTCCAGCCGCGCCGCCCAGTCGGGAAAGGTGGCGCGGATTTTCTGCAGGATGCGCGGCCGCGCTGTGAGCTCGCTGGCATGACGCTGGCCATAGTCGAATCCAACCGTCTCCACCCGGTCAAAGCGCGACAGCGCCCAGGCCAGGCAGACGGTGGAATCCTGTCCTCCGGAAAACAGCAACAAGGCGGATGCGCTCATGGGCGCGGTGTTACCCCCGGTCCACGCCCGGCACAAACAAAAAAGCCAAAAGACAGATCAGGCGACCTTGGCCGCGACGGTTTGCGCGCACAGGCGCGTGGGCGGCAGGGCGATGG
>CANKIV010000230.1 GCA_947482125.1 Alphaproteobacteria bacterium | reverse complement strand
GGCTTCAAGGCGCCTTCGCTGCAGCAATTGTTCGGCACCTTCGGCGGCAATCCGCTGCTCAAGCCTGAAACCAGCTTCGGCTACGACGTGGGCGTGGAACAGAAGCTGCTGGGCGATGCGCTGACAGGCGGCATCACCTGGTTCCACAACGACATCGAGAACCTGATCGTTTCGGGGCCGGCGCCGGCTTTCCTGCTGGGCAATATCGGCAAGGCCAGAACGCAAGGGCTGGAAGGCTTCATTTCCTGGAAGGTGCTGGAAACGCTGACCTTGCGTGGCGATTACACTTATACCGATGCCATCGATGACCGCACCAATCTGGCGCTGTTGCGCCGGCCGCGCCACAAGGCCAGCCTGAACGGCAGCTGGCAGGCGACGGACGATCTGTTGCTGGATGTGACCTTGCTCTATGTCGGACCGCAGATTGACGGTAACCGAGATTTCTCCGTTCCGCGCCTGAAGAAAAGCGGCACGGCGACAGTGGACTTCGCCGCCAGCTACCGCCTGACCGAGACCTTCTCGCTGTTCGGCCGTGTTGAGAACGCCTTTGACAACGGTTATCAGTCGCCGGAAGGCTTCCTGCGGCCCGGCATCGGCGCCACCGGCGGGATCAAGGTGAACCTGTAACCCATGCGATGGATCGTGGCCGCCGCTGTTTTGGTTTTCGCCGGAACGGCGGCGGCTGCCGCCATTCAAAAAAAGGCGGCGGCGGCGCCATTAAAACCCCAGCGCATCATGTCGCTGCGGATCTGCACCGACGAATTGCTGCTGGACCTTGCGCCGCTGAACAGCGTCGCCTCGGTCACCTTCATGTCGCAGGAACCGGCGGCGCTCCGCCACTGGCCGCAAGGCGCAAAGGTTCGTGTCAACTACGGTACTGCCGAGGAAATTCTCAGCACCAAACCGGACCTGATCCTTACCGATCCCTATATGGCGCCGTCGCTGCGCCAATTGCTGGACAAGACCGGCGCGAAAATCGTTGAAGTGCCGCCGGCGGAGAATTTCGAGCAGATACGCGCCGTCACCCGGATGGTGGCCAGGGCGCTGGGCGAGGAGGCGCGCGGCGAACAATTGCTCGCCCGGATGGACGCAGACCTGCGCGCCGTCGCCGCCAACCTGCCCGCGCGCGCCATCCGCGTCGCTGAATGGGGCAATGGCGGTTATGTTCCGGGCGCCGGCGGGCTATTCGGCGCCATGTTGCGCGAAGCGGGCGCCACCAGCATCGCGCAGAGCGGCATGGGCTTTTATGACGTCGAGGCGCTGATCGCGGCCCGGCCCGACGTGCTGGTCTATGGCGACACCTATCGCGGCATGGCGACGATGCGTGACAATCAGGACAATCATCCCGCGTTGATGAAGCGTTATGGCGGGCGGCGTATCCGCTATGCCTCGCTCTATGGCTGCGGCGTGCCCATGACGGGGCGCATCACCCGCCAGTTGCAGGCTGACCTGATCGGGGCGGTGCGGCCATGACCCGTCTCAATCTCTCTCTCGTGATTTTGGCGGTACTGGCCTTCGCCGCCTCGCTGCTGGCGGGCAGGGTATGGCTGCCGCCATCTGCGTTGCTGGATGTCATCCATCAGCCCGATAGCCTTGCCGCCACCATCGTCAGCGACATCCGTTTGCCGCGCACGGTGCTGGCGCTGATCGTGGGCGCTGTGCTGGGCCTGTCGGGCGCGGTGCTGCAGGGCTTCACCCGCAATCCGCTGGCGGAACCCGCGCTGCTGGGCGTTTCCAGCGGCGCGGCGCTGGGGGCGGTGATCGCCATCTATTTCGGGCTGGCGGCATTGTCGCCGGTCACCGGCCCCTTGATGGGCATGGCCGGGGCGCTGGCGGCCTGTGGTCTGACTTTCGCGTTGGGCCGCAATGGCACCGTGGCGCTGGTGCTGGCGGGTGCTGCGGTGTCCAGCCTGACCGCGGCGGGCATCGCGCTGGCCTTGAACTTCGCGCCCAATCCCTATGCCGCCTATGAAATCATGTCCTGGCTGCTGGGATCGCTGGCGGACAAGAGCTGGACGCAGGTTCTGCTGGTGCTGCCCTTTGTGATTGTGGGCTGCGCACTTCTGGCGATGACGGGCAGGGCGCTGGATGCCCTCAGCCTGGGCGAAGCCCAGGCGCAAAGCCTGGGCGTCAATCTCTTCCGCCTGACTGTGCTGGTGGTGGCGGGCACGGCGCTGTCGGTGGGCGCCGTCACCTCGGTGGTGGGTGCCATCGGTTTCATCGGACTTGTGGCGCCGCATCTGGTACGGCCGATCGTCGGCTATTCGCCGCGCCGTGTGCTGCTGCCGTCGGCGCTGGCGGGCGCGGTTCTGCTCCTGTGTTCCGACATCGCCGCCCGGCTGGTGCACACCAATCCGGAACTGCGGCTGGGTGTCTTCACCAGCCTGCTGGGCACGCCCTTCTTCTTCTGGCTGGTGGTGCGCATCCGCAGGAGGGCGCCATGACCATCCTGTCGGCGGAGAATGTCAGCGTCACCAAAGGCGGCCGCGCCATCCTGCGCGATGTTTCTTGCCAGGCCCATACCGGCGAGTTCATCGCCGTGGTCGGCCCCAATGGCGCGGGCAAGTCCACCTTGCTGTCGGCGCTCGCCGGATTGCTGAAACCCGGCAGCGGCCGCGTCCTGCTCGACGCCAAAGCGCTTGGCGCGCTTTCCATGGCGCAGCTGGCGGCGCGCCGCGCCTATCTGCCGCAAAATCCCCGCCTGGAATGGCCGATCTCGGTCGAACGGCTGGTGGCACTGGGCCTCACCGCACGGCTGCCGGCGGTGGGTGAATTGCCGGAAAGCTTTGCGCCTGCCATCAGCCGCGCGCTGGAGCTATGTGATCTCACTGCCCAACGCGATCAGACCGCCACCACCCTCTCGGGCGGCGAGTTCGCCCGCGCCATGCTGGCCCGCGCCATTGTCTCCACCCCCCAGATCCTGATCGTGGATGAGCCGATTACGGGGCTGGATCCGCGTCATGCGATGGCGAGCATGACATTGCTGTCACGCTTTGCCGCCGAAGGCGCTTTGGTGATCGCATCGCTGCACGATCTGACCCTGGCGGCGCGCCATGCCAGCCGCGTCATCGTACTTGTGGATGGAGCGGTTTTGAGTGACGCGGATTCGCTAACAGAGGAACTTATCCACAGGGCCTTCGGGGTGCGCGCACTGGCCAGTGGTGCGGGAGATTCGCGGGGATTCACACTTCTGTCCCCAAGCGAAAAATGACGCCTGTGTGAAAGTTTTCCGGCTTGACGGAATCCGCGAATGGGCCCCTAGATGTAGTCGTTCACGGTTAATCGAATGCTCTAGATAGGGGATTTAAGGGAACTTCGGGACGGTCTGGTGGGATCGAAACCGGGGCTGCCCCCGCAACTGTAAACGGCTGATTTTGCGTCGAAACGCCACTGGGAAACCGGGAAGGCCGACGCAAAGAGGGCCGCGAGCCAGGAGACCTGCCGCGAACACGGTTTGAGCAATTGGGGCGGGGCGTCCCAGGGGGCTGTACGGAGTGGCATGCGCCGCGCCGACGCCATCCGATTCCCCGTCCAGCGCACAGGGGAATGGCATGTCAGCACTCGGTAAACTCGAAGGCGATTTCGACAGTGATGGCCAGGTGGTCGTCCAGTCGCCGCTGGAACGGGTGATCGAGCGCTCGGTGGTGGTGACGCGCACTGTCACCGAGACCCCGGTGGCCAAGCCCGTCAAGATCACCCAGGACCTGTTCGAACCCCACTCCCAGCCGCCGCTGCCCTATCCGCTGGCGCCCAAGCCCAAGCCCGGCGACCTCGTCCTGGACCATGGCCGCGATGCGCTGCTCACGCCTTTCGGCAAGGCGACCCTGACCGACCGCTACCTGATGCCGGGCGAAAGCTTCCAGGACATGTTCGCGCGCGTCTCCTGCGCCTATGCCGACGATGTCCAGCACGCCCAGAGGTTGTATGACTATATGAGCCGGCTTTGGTTCATGCCGGCCACGCCCATCCTGTCCAATGGCGGCACCAAGCGCGGCCTGCCGATTTCCTGCTTCCTCAACGACGTTTCGGACTCGCTGGACGGCATTGTCGGTACCTGGAACGAGAATGTCGCCCTGGCCAGCAATGGCGGCGGCATCGGCACCTATTGGGGCAAGGTCCGCTCCATCGGCGAAAAGGT